>JALHEL010000124.1 GCA_022837205.1 Leptolinea sp. | reverse complement strand
GGCAGCTTTTTCTCTTCAGCCACTTTTACAAGATTCGGCATCGCCGAGGCAATCGTATTATCCGTCGGCGCATAAAATCCGTCTACCTTTTCTGCGAGAGAGTTGGCAACCTGTTCAATGTCATTCACCGAAGTGATTGTTCCGAACTTTACTTCCCAACCCATTTCTTTGGCAATTTCTTCAGCCTGTTTGGCTTGGACTTCGGAATTGACTTCGGAAGAATTATAAATAATGCCGATCGTCTTCAAATCCGGGAATAACTCTTTCATCAGGGCAAACTGTTTGTCAATCGGCCCCGCATCGGTGGTTCCCGTCACATTCAACCCCGGTTTTTCGTTCGATTCGACCAAGCGAGCTGCTACCGGATCGGTTACCGCCGTAAAAAGAATCGGAATCGTTGTTGTCGCGGAGGCCACCGCCTGAGCAGCCGGTGTAGCGATAGCCAGGATCAAATCCACGTTGTTTTTAACGAAACGTTCACTGATTGTCATCAGGTTCGATTGATCCGCCTGTGCATTCTGATAGTCGATTTCGATATTCACTCCGTCTTCAAAGCCGGCTTCTTTGAGGGCATCCACAAATCCTTGATAAGCCGCATCCAAAGCCGCATGTTCAACCAACTGCAATACACCGATCTTAATCGGAGCATCTTCAGCCGAAACAATCCCCAACGGCAAAGCCGTAACTACAAGAACAAACAAAATGAGAGCCGATATTTTTTTCATGATCTTTCTCCTGGTTATAGAATAAAAAAAGACCTCCCGGTGTGCAGGAGGTCTTTTGCTTACGATTCTATTTATGCAAAAACTTCACGCCACACCGAATGGGGTGATTTTCCGTAATAATAACCGTAAAAATAATAGGAACGATTCGTTTTTTGCATGGCTTTTTTATAGCACATTTTTCGATTTTTATGCAAGATGATTTTAACAAATTGATGACATCCATTTTTTGAGATGATGATTGCCGAAATCGGTAATCATCATCTCAAATCATCTCTCATTCTTATTCTCCGATGATCTTGGTAGCCTTATCCAACACGCTTTGCGGGAAGCTGTATCCGATCGCTTTGGCATAATCCTTATTCAAAACAACGTCCACATCTTTGAGAGACTCAACCGGCATGGCACCCGGTTTGGCTTCGCCTTTTAGGATTCGGACAGCCATCTTTCCGGTTTGTGCACCCAATTTGTAATAATCGATCCCGACGGTGGCCAAACCGCCCGCTTCGACCATCTCCGGAGCCCCCGCAATGATCGGCAAACTGTGTTCTTCCGCAACTTTTGCCAGATTTGGCATGGCAGAAGCGATCGTGTTATCTGTCGGTGCATAGAAAGCTTCTACCTTACCCGCGAGAGAGGTTGCCACTTGTTCGATATCATTTACCGAAGTGATTGTGCCGAGTTTGACTTCCCAGCCGAGATTTTTCGCAATTTCTTCCGCTTGTTTTGCCTGTACTTCCGAATTCACCTCGGAGGAATTATAAATAATTCCCAAAGTTTTCAAATCGGGATAAAGTTCCTTCAACAGCTCAAGCTGTTTATCGATCGGGCCGGCATCGGTTGTGCCGGTGACGTTCAGACCGGGAGCTTCATTGCTTTCCACTAACCGAGCCGCAACCGGATCCGTGACAGCGGTGAACAGAATCGGAATGTCCGTAGTCGCGGAAGCAACGGACTGCGCGGCGGGGGTGGCAATGGCTAAAATCAAATCCACCTGATTTTTCACAAACCGTTCGCTAATCGTCATCAGATTGGCTTGATCCCCCTGAGCATTTTGATAATCGATTTTGATGTTGACCCCATCCTCATAACCGGCTTCCTTGAGAGCATCGACAAATCCCCGGTAAGCCGCATCAAGTGATGCGTGTTCAACCAATTGCAACACACCGATTTCGATTATGTCATCTTCAGCCGTTACGGGATGAACGATCAAAACAGACATAATCATGATGAATAAAAGAACCGACACAGATATTTTTTTCATTGTATGACTCCTGAACCATAAAATAAAAAGACCTCCTGTTGTGCAGGAGGTCTTTTTGCTACCGGATTGATTTATGCAAAAAATTCACGCTGCACAACTTTGTGAGGTGTGGCAAAAAAGAAAAAGAAGAAAAACGAGTGAATATTTTGCATACCCATTTTATAACATGATTCCGTTTTCGTTTTCAACCCTTATTTTGAAAATCATGACATGCTTAATGACATGACCATAGCAATCGCTTATTTCCTGTCGATCGATTGTGAACTGAACAAATTGCGTAATTGATTCAAACCTTCCCGATCGGTCAAGGCAATTACTTCATCCTTCTCCATAAAAACCGTATCACCGTGAGGGGGAATCACATTTCCATTTCGAATAATGGCAGCGATCACGCTTTCCAAATTCAAGTCCATTATTTTCTTTCCGATCACCGAAGAATCGGCCGGAATAACTTCCTTAACCAATGAAAAATCGCCTTTGCCGAGTTGAAGCAGTACCATCATATGACCGGCCGAAATTTCCTCCTCAATCATCATGGAGAAAATGGTCGCCTGATCCAAGGCATAATCGACATGAAATTTTTCGTCGAACAGCCAGGCATGTTTGGAGTTATTTACCCGCGCAATGGTCCGAGGAACGTTATAACGTTCCTTAGCGATGTAGCAAAGCAACAAATTGACTTTATCATCATCCGTACTTGCCACCAAAACATTCGCATCCTTGATTCCGGCTTGTTCAAGCGTGTCCGGATCTAATATTTCCCCTTCAAAAATAGCATCGGTGGGCAATTCCTTATGAACATATTGCAAAACTTCCGCGCGTGATTCGATCACAGATACGTTATGATTTTGTTTTAATAGCACTTTCGCCAATTGAGATGAGGTCCTGCCGGCTGAAGCGATTAATATATTCATTCGGATTTCTCCTTTTGAGCCGCCTGATCAAGATAATCATAGAAATTACGCAATCCCTCCATGGTGGAGCTCATATGAAGAATATCTCCCGGTTTTACTTCGGTCTTATCTAAAAATTTCGACGTAATATGATCATGTGTAATCGCAAAAATGATGCTTCCGGGAACTTTTTGCAACTCGATCGCCGAGTATGGTCTTCCGATATCGGGCAAAACAACATTAAAAATTTCGATCGGCGTGGTTTCAATCGAATCATCGGACGGTTTGGATTTTTTCATCAGAATTTCTTCGATCTTGAGAGTTCCCCACGATACCATTGAAATGGTGTTATTTCCCGTCATATCATAGTAGAAACGAAACTCGGGATCGGTATTCAGAGAGATGACATTTTCGATATTAAAATGATTTTTGAACATATGAGCCAGAACCAAATTCGTCGTATCGTCTTGCGAAGTCAGAATTACGGCATCGGCATCTTTCACTTTTGCCCGTTCCAAGACCTCAAGATCCATGGCATCGCCATTAATCCGTCGTCCGTGAAAGGAATCCGGCAAATCCGCAAAACTTTGATAATCCTTATCGACGACTACAACGTCATAACCCGCATGCTCAAGTTCCGAGGCAATGCTTGTCCCAAATTTTCCGCAGCCGATCACAATGACATTCATGAAAAAATCTCTCTCCTCCGAAGGAATAATCTATAGTTCATCAATATTATAAGGTACTTCGATAATCACCACATTTTGATAATGGATCAAAGCTTTTCGAAGAGTATCCGCCGCTCGGGCATGCAAGATGGAAACCGCCGGATCGCGACTGACAAATTGCGGAACAACAATCGTAATTAATTCGTTGGGATTCAGCTTTTTCAGCAGAGATTCAATGTACCCGACCAACGGCTCAATCAAGACCCGATAAGGTGATTCCAGGAAGGTAATCCGATATCCGTCTCCCCATTCCTGCCAACCTTTCATGACTTTTTCGGCTTCTTCCGGATCCACTGCGACATGAACCGCGGTGATGTCGTCCGAAATCGTCCGAGCATATCGCAGGGCTTTCAAAGTTCCTTGATGGACACCGCTTACCAGTAATAAAACCCGATGGCGAACAATTTGAGTACCTGTTTTTTCTCCTTTTTTAAGAGACAGTTTATAAGCTACTTTGGCATAATGCTTATGGATTCTGGAAAAAATAAAAACCATGAAAGGGGTTAAGACCAAAACGAACCAAGCGCCGCTGGTAAATTTTGTAATTCCGAAAATTAATGAAATCACCAGTGTGCAGAATGCTCCGATGGCGTTGGCAAACATTTTGAAATGCCAATTTTTATCGTAGCTGATCGTCGAACCGTGACTTTTCAGCTCTTCGCCCTCTTTCAATTTTCCGACTCTGTGCCACCGTTTCGCCATCCCAAATTGCGAAAGTGTAAAGGAAACAAAAACACCGACCGCATAAAGCGGGATCAACCGGTTCACACTGGCTTGGAATACCACAATCAATAAAATCGCCATTCCCGCCAAAAACATAATGCCCGTGGAAAAAACCAGGCGAGATCCGCGCCATGCAAACCGCCGCGGCAAAAAACCATCCCGTCCCAGCATGGCGCTGAGTCTCGGATAATCCGCGAAAGCGGTATTGGCAGCCATTACCAGAATAATCATCGTCGAAGCGACCGTTATCAGGTAAGGGATTCCTTTTGAATGATAGATCGTCCTTGCAACCTGGGAGATATTTGCTTCCATTTCGGAGGGAATAACACCGGTTTTGACGGTCAAAAAGGAGACTCCCATCAGGAGTGTTCCCAAAATGACAGACATCATCATTAATGCTTGGCCGGCGTTCTTCGTCCGCGGTTCTTTAAACGCTGTAATACCGTTCGAAATCGCTTCCACACCGGTCAAAGCGGTTGTTCCGCTCGCGAAAGCTTTTAAAATCAGGAAAGTCGAAATCGCAACAAACGGACCGTCATGCTGTAAGGCGGGAGGGTTCACAACCTGACCCAGAGAACCGGTAAAATACTGGATTAATCCGATGATCACCATAACGCCCATCGAAACCAGGAATATATACGTCGGGATCGCAAAAGTAATCCCCGATTCCTTAACCCCGCGCAAATTGATTACCATCACCAAAAGTACCAAGCAAACCGCGATAATTACGCGGTTCGGGTAAAGATTCGGAAATACCGAAGTAAACTGAGCAACCCCGGAAGAAATGGAAACCGCTACCGTAAGAATGTAATCGGTCAACAGAGCCGCTGCCGCGGTCATCGCCGGATAGTCGCCTAAATTGTCACGCGCCACAATATAGGCTCCGCCGCCGTTCGGATAAGCATGAATCGTTTGCTCATAGGAAATCGTCAAGATCACCAATAACAAAACAATACAGAGTGTCAACGGAATCACATAGCCGAAAGCTGCCGTACCGGCTGCGGCGAGAATTAACATCATCTCTTGAGTGCTGTATGCCATTGATGACAGAGCATCCGAAGCGAAAACCGCCAATCCGATGATTTTATTAATGGTTTGGTGTTCCTGTTCAGCTGTTTCGAGAGGTTTCCCGATCAAAATTGTGGTGATGGAACGGGAAGGTTTGTAATCGGATTTTTTATGGAATAAATTATCTTCTTCCATAAGATTATGATCATCCATGCTTTTAATTCCTCAAATAAGGATCCTTAAGCAGGAGTCAATTATACAATAGGGAACCGCTTAAATGACAAAATCGAATAATCCAGTGAATCTTTATTTATCCCGTTTAGGAAAATCCGAACGGGACAAATTCTTCACAGGATGAACAGATCGACAAAAGTCGGGAAATAAATATCCCGACAGATGAGAATTATTTTTTTCCCACTAACGTAAAAACGTTTTTTGAACTGCCGATAACAATAATGTGATCGCCTTCTTTAAATACATACTTGGGACTCGGATTGGGATTCAAATAATTCTCGCTTTTTATAGCAATAATATTCACGTTATATTTATTTCGAACATCCAAAGTCTCAATCGCCTTGTTGATCCAGCCGGGTAAAACCGGAATTTCATAAATGGA
>JALHEL010000591.1 GCA_022837205.1 Leptolinea sp. | reverse complement strand
TCGGGATCGGACATATCGGAATACACATTCAGCATTTAAGAGCGATAAAGGAAGTCTTGTAAGAATCGATTTTCCCGGTCAAGCGAGTTACTATTTCTTAACCATTATCCCTGCTCTGAAAAGATTTATCGGAAATTTTTACGGATGCTCTTCTTTCCGATAAATGATCCTCAATGAGTTATTATCGATCTTTTAACGAAAGATGAAAGACGCTGATCGATCATTTTTCCCGAGTTTTACAGTTGGGAAAAATAAAAAACGCTCTGAATATGCCGAAAATACGGGGAAAAAGAGCGTTGATTTCATTTGGAAAAAGTATATCTACAAGCGTATATTATCTCGGAGTAATCCGGAAGCCGAGACCTTTTTATTGAACTGATTATCGTGTTCGACGGATGAAATCATAATTACCAACCGGAAGATCGAATACCCAGTCCATTATCAATCTGAATGATCTGGCCGACCGTAAGATCGAGAATATATAATGTCGACGGAGGATATAATCCGCCGGCACCGGGTTCCTTTCTGATATAAGCCAGCTTAGTCTGGTCCGGTGACCATCCGAATAAATCATCCGCATAATCAATAAACAGTTTATTTTGTAAATCTTTTGTTGAAGCAATGAACAGTTGTCTTGAGTCAGCTTCCTCAGAAATAACGAAATATTCACCATCGTATTCGGAATATTTAAAGCGGATATAGGCAACGTAATTATGGTCCGGAGAGAGAATCCTTCCCGGGATCATATAATCATTTTCTTCCTCAATGGGAAATTGTATATCGTAGTCCGGGTAAATTTTGAGATAGTCGGATTCCTGAATGACGTCACCCGTCTCGATATTCATATAATACCGTTCATCCGATATGCCAATGGAGCAGGCTGCGTTTATCATTGAGATATATTTCCCATCATTACTGATTTTGTCTCCGATGCTGTATGCGTGGCTGGCATTACTTAATTTTGCAAGATTTGTTAATGTTTCCGATTCTCCGGTTTTCGGATCAATATGAACCAATTCCACATGATCGGGACCGATAATTTCGTTATCAGTGAAAATGCAATCGCCGATCGTTCTTGTGAAGTACAGATAATTCTGATCATCCCAGCCGACAAGCGTATCCGCATAGATATCCGGCTTTGAATACTTTTTCCAGGAATAAAGAATATTTCCCTGAAGATCGAGGATCATAAATGAATCACTTAATTCGACTCCGACATATTTTGAATCAGGGGAAAGCATAGCGTTATAGTATAAAATACCCCCGGAAAGACCGCCATCAAAGGTAAGTGCCCGGATTACCCCCTTTTCAGGATCATAGACATAAACATTTCCCTCTTTTGTATAAATCAAAGGTCGGACAGCGGGTTTATTTTCCGCTACAACAGGTGTGTCGTCATTTG
>JALHEL010000590.1 GCA_022837205.1 Leptolinea sp. | reverse complement strand
ATAATCGTAAAGACCTTCGGGCAACGGTTCCGAAACTTTTATTTTTAAAGGATTTTGTTGAATCACCTGGATCGCATTCTTTTTGACCAATGAGAAAATAATCATCGAAATAATTGTATCGATCCTCTTTTCGAGTAGGACTGCGGCTTCCACGGCAGTCAATCCGCGTTTAATCCCTTCTCCTTCCGCTTTTATGGACGGAGGAAGATAACTGCCCGGAACAATATTGTTTTTCTTCTTCTTAGAAGAAGAAAAACTGCGAATCAACGGAATGATGATCAACAAACCGACGACAAAAATGAATATCAGGGCGCCGATTGCACTCGAATTGTTGTTTTTTACTTGGGATTCGGTCTGGATTTTTACATCCGGATTAAGGAATTTTTTTGGGAACTTTGCTCCGAATATATAAGATGAGCTACTGTCAGCCTCATCAGACTGCCACTCGTATACAATATTTCCCTCTGTTGTGATCCAAGAATTGGGTTCATCATTCCCGATCCAGTTTTTCGGCTTGAAATAAATAGGATCCGAAGAACTCATCCCGGACGGCAATACCAACCTGACAGTTAATTTTGTTGTACCGGTAGTGAAATCCGAACCGAAATAATTGGGCATGAATTGGAAACTGACGTATTCTGTACTATCATTTGAATCTGTGGAAAGATATAAAACATTTTTAATATTCTGAACTTCAACATAAATATCAGCTTTTGCATTTCTCGGGATCGGATTTTCGGTATTGTCAATAGTAATGCCGTACGAATATCCGACTTCGTCGGGGTCGACATAAGAGATTTTATCTTGATCCACCGTTTGATCGTCAATCTTCGCAATTACATCTCTTAAACTGAAATCATTGTTGGGCATGCCGATATCAATATAATCGATCTCTTGACCATAGTTTTGAATCGTAAATTCATAAGAAATAGATACTGTCCCGTCTTTCTCCACCCAGAAAATTACGAGATCCTCAGGGATTGAAAAACGATAATCCGCCC
>JALHEL010000589.1 GCA_022837205.1 Leptolinea sp. | reverse complement strand
CGGAGAAATCATGTTTTCCTTTCCCTGAGTAACTCGCGCAAGAAACAGACAACGGATCCAATCTTCTTCCGACGGACTGCGTAAAATCTGAATTTCCATAATTACTTCTCTAACACATGGCTGGCTGTCGCAGTAATCCGTAACAAGGATGAGATCAGGCTTTCAACTTCCGGCGTTATTTCGATATCTAAATTTAAATCTTTGATTGCGCCAATAATAATTTCGGTCGCAGCTTTTTCTTTCTCTTCACCTTTTCCGATCTTTCCTGCATTACACAAATCCTCAGCATACTTATAACCTGTCTGACAAAGCGCAATAATACTATCGAGCTGTTTCAAGAATGGGAGATCCGGTGCAATTATTAACGCGGCATCGGTCATCTTATCAATGGATTCGATTCCGGTCCCGATGGCATCAATCACCGGTTCAACGTTGTGTCCTCTTTTTGCCAGCCATGGGAATAGGAAGAATACGATTCCAATTGTCGCTAATGCAACTAATACTACGATCCAAAACTCAGGCATTGTATTCATTATTTGGTATCCTTTCAAAGATTAATAAAGTAGCTATTTATTAGATATTATACGACTTTATCTGAAAAATCAAGATGCTAAACTGAATCGTGATCGTATTACTTTTTGTTGGATTAATTGAACACGGTGGAAAATCGTTGATTAGAATCAAAAATCTCCACCGTGTAAACGTTTGCATTTGAACGATAATACCTTAACCTATATAATTCATCATCTTTAATATTATCGTTCAAATTTGAGCTTCTACGTGCGTTATACGAAGTTTTTACTTTTCGTTAGATAAATTCCGAGTTTAGATAGCAGCTCCCACGCCGAGAACGTACCCATGTTTTTGATACCCAATAATGTTTCATGGCAATTAGCGATCTTTTCTTGATCTTCCTCATCAAGTTTCTCGAACGCTTTCAGGTAGCAGTCCAAAATCTCGTCTGTAGTTAACTCTTTGTTCATAATTGAAAATCCTTTCAGA
>JALHEL010000588.1 GCA_022837205.1 Leptolinea sp. | reverse complement strand
ATCCGGGCTGACGTCATCATGAAAGCCACCAAGGTGGATGGTGTTTATAACGCGGACCCGGTCAGGGACAAAAAAGCGGTCAAGTTTAATAAAATAAGTTATATTGATATCTTAACAAAAAACCTTAAAGTAATGGATTCAACGGCAATATCGCTTTGCCGTGATAATTTATTGCCCATAATTGTTTTTAATTTGCAGAAGAAGGGCAATATTTGCAAAGCGGTTTGCGGACAAAAAATCGGAACTTACGTAGGAGAATAATCATGAAGGAAACCGTTTTTCAGAAATTTAAGGAAGACATGGAAAAAACGATTGCCGGATTAAGCAAATCGTTCAGCAGAATCAGAACCGGCAGAGCATCGGTTTCGCTGCTCGATGGTATCAAAGTCGATTATTACGGCGCTCCGACTCCGATTGCCCAGGTGGCGAATGTTTCCGTTCCTGAAAGCCGTCTGATTTTAATTGTTCCCTGGGATGTTTCCATTATCGGCGCCATCGAGAAAGCCATTCAGAAATCGGATCTGGGCCTGACCCCGGCCAATGACGGCAAGGTCGTACGACTGAGCATTCCGCAGCTCACGGAAGAACGCCGCAAAGAGATAGCCAAAAACGTCAAAAAAATGGCTGAAGAGGGGAAAGTGAAACTGCGCAATGCGCGCAGAGACGCCAACGAAGAATTAAAGAAATTAAAGAAAGACAACAAAATATCGGAAGACGAACTTTTTACCGCGCAGGACGAAGTACAGAAACTGATCGATCAGTATATCGATAAAACGGATAAAATTCTGGCGGCCAAAGAAAAAGAGATCATGGAAATTTAACAAACGCCTGATACGAAAACGACGATGGGGAGTTTCCGACTCCCCATTTGTTTTTAATACGGTGTTTTGATTATTTCTGTCCAGGCAGGATGCCATTCAAAAAAATTATCCGGGAATTGACTGTTGAAAAAAAATCAGCGGTCGATTAGGATAGACCATCATTCAGGAGCATACGTGTTTG
>JALHEL010000123.1 GCA_022837205.1 Leptolinea sp. | reverse complement strand
CCAAAACACCCGTTTTGGCTGATATGACCGTAAAAATCGGCGATGAGCATTCTTATCGGACGTTGAATGAAGCCCTCAATGCACTTCCGAAAAATGCCGGCATCGTTACCTTTCAGTTGATGAATGATTTGGATAATTCAGCTGATGCGGTAATCTCCGTTCCGAATGATAAAGGGATTACCGAATTGAAGATTCTGTGCGGAAAATCGGAAGGTGTTGTAAAAGCCGGGAATATTTTCCAGCTGTTTGCCAACGGAATTCCGATGCTACTGGGCTCTTCTGTGGAGATGGATAATGCTTGGATTTTTGGAGGCGCTCAAGCCGATTCAAAAAGAATTCGAAAAGTTCAAAGCACAAAAGTAACCGTCAATGGATCGGTTGCCTATGTATTTGGCGGCGGCGGGGCTTTCAACGGAGGAACTTCAACAGTGGCAGGAACCGCCGAAGTGGAACTCGGCGAAAGCGGAAAGATCTATTGGGAAATATTCGGGGGAGGATTGGCACAAGGGGAGGGCAGTCACGCCGAAGTTGCCGATACGAAGCTGAACATCTACGGAGAAACGGATTATGCTCTGGCGGGAGGATTGGCTCAAGACGGAGGAACCGCAACCGTCGGAAAAACGTCTTCTCTTTCAATTATGGCCGGTGGTAAAGTAAATATTGCGCTTTTCGGTGGAGGAAGCGCTGTCGGAAAGGGCAGTATTTATGAAACCCGGGATTCATTCGTTAATATCTACGGAAATGCCGCCTGGGCTTTTGGCGGAGATTTCGTTTACCAGGGCGGTACATCTTATTTATCCGGAACAGCCAATGTCTTCATCGATCAAAATGGGAAAGCAAAAGCGGTTTACGGAGGAAGTTTTGCCACAGATCCCGGCAGCAGAGCCGAAGTGAATCAAACAAAAGTCGAAGTCAGGGGTATTGCCGAAACAATGACGGAATGTGGAGAACATTCCAAAGACGGAATCTCAATCGTCCGGTCAAAAATCGACTGTACGGTCAATTCCGTTCCCTGATTTTTCAATCTGCAAAAATTTTTATCGGAATTGGAATTTCCAAATCTCAGCCGGTTTTCCGGTCGTCCAAACCATCTATTTGACTTATTCATAGCGGAACGCTGCAGCCCAAAATATCCTTGACACTATAAGAATTCGGCATATACTGAAAAGTGGCAAAACAACCAATCCAGAAATGAGAGGGTAATATGGAATATAAAATTGAAGGGGCTCCCTTCCCGGTATTAATCTGTACCTTGTCAAACGGTGAAGTTATGGTGACTGAAAGCGGTGCTATGTGCTGGATGACTCCGAACATCACCATGGAAGCCACCTCAAGAGGTGGTTTGGGCAAAGCGTTGGGCAGAATGTTATCCCACGAATCATTATTTCTGAATACGTTTACCGCAAGCGGAACCGGCATGGTTGCATTCGGATCTTCCTTCCCCGGCATGATCCTTCCGTTTGATATCGAACCCGGGAAGGAATTGATTGTTCAAAAATCAGGCTTTTTGGCATCGGAAGTCGGGGTCGAATTGTCAATGTTCTTTCAAAAGAAATTATCCAGTGGGCTTTTCGGCGGTGAGGGTTTTATTATGCAACGCCTTAGCGGTCAAGGAAAGGCTTTTCTTGAAATCGACGGATATTGCAAGACGTATGAGCTGGGCCCCGGAGAAAAAATGTTGATTGACACCGGTTATCTCGCGGCAATGGAACCAACCTGTGCAATGGATATTAAAAAGGTCAGCGGCGGATTGAAAACCATGGCTTTCGGCGGAGAAGGATTATTTAATACGGAAGTAACCGGGCCGGGAAAAGTATACTTGCAGACATCTCCGATTAAGACGCTTGCGGGTGCTCTCCTTCCCTATATTCCTTCAAAGAGCAGTTAGATGATTGATTTAACGGAATCGATTCCTCAGACGGTTCCAAACAATTGAATATTTTGTATTTCCTAAATGGATGCCCAAAATCGGGCGTCCTTTTTTTTTGTACGGAAATTATCATGAGTGATAATTCCAAAAAGAAAAACATATTCGAATGAATTTTCCGATGGGCATTGATTCTTTGATGACAAATGTTATAAAATAATAAAGGTTCATTCAACAAATTTAAAATGAGGTTTCGAAATGAAAGATTACATGTCCCTTCAAAACGGCAGTGACATCAGAGGGATTGCGCTCGATGGAGACAACGGAGAAAAAGCGAATCTTACGTCTGAAGCGGTTTTTGACATTACGAAAAGTTTCGTTTTTTGGCTTTCGGAAAAAGCGGAGAAACCTTCCAAAATCTTAAAAATCGGAGTGGGGACCGATTCCCGATTGTCTGCCGGTATCATGCGGCAAGCGATTTTATCCGGTATAGAAGCCGGCGGTGCAAACGGATTTGATTGCGGAATGACATCGACGCCGGCTATGTTTATGTCGACCGTCTTTCCTGAATCCGATTTTGATGGTGCCATCATGGCTACAGCCAGTCATCTGCCGTGGAATCGAAACGGGATGAAATTCTTTACCAAAGGCAAAGGAACGGAATCGGCGGATGTGACCGCTATTTTAACCAAAGCGCAGGAAACGTTGCCGGAAGTTCCTTCCGGAACACGAACAAAATTTGACTTGATGCCTCTTTACAATTCTCATTTACAAACGGTTATCAGAAAAGGGATTGAGGATCAAAGTGAATTTCCTTTAGCCGGATATAAAATAGCGATCGATGCCGGAAACGGTTCGGCAGGCTTTTTTGCCACCGAGGTTTTGGAACCGTTGGGAGCGGATATCTCCGGGAGTCAATTTTTGGAACCGGACGGCCGTTTCCCGAACCATGTGCCCAATCCCGAGTTGCCCGAAGTGATGGAAGCGGCAAAAAAAATGACCCTTGAAAGTCACAGTGATCTCGGGATCGTTTTTGATACGGATGTCGATCGGGCGGCTTTTGTGGATGATAAGGGAACAATCCTCAGCCGTAATCGTCTGATTGGGGTTTTGGCGGAAATTGTTTCCAAAAAATATCCCGGTTGCACAATTGTGACTGATTCCGTCACATCGGATCATTTGACAAAGTTTATATCCAAATTGGGATGTAGCCATCATCGCTTTAAACGCGGGTATCGAAATGTAATTAATGAAGCCATTCGCTTAAACAGAGAAGGAATCATCTGTCCGCTGGCTATCGAAACTTCCGGCCATTGTGCTTTTTCCGATAATTATTTTCTGGATGACGGTGCGTATCTTGCCGCTGTGATGATCGCCGAGACGGTAAAATGTCGGCGGGAAGGAAGATCGTTGGCCGATTTGGCTTCCGAATTAAAGGATCCCTTAGAGAGCGTTGAATATCGGATCAAAATTCTAAATCCCGATCCCCAAAAATATTGCGAATCCGTATTGAGTGATCTTCGGGAATATACCGCCCGGCAACCTTCATGGAAAATTGCTCCGGAGAATTATGAAGGGGTGAGGATTTCTATTCCGGTCTTTAAAGGCTGGTTTCTTTTAAGAATGTCACTTCATGAACCGCTGATGCCGCTGATGATCGAGAGCGATCTCGAAGGTGGGGTTAACAGTATTTTGAACGAAATAAAGCCTTTCTTAGAAATGTATCCCGACTTGGAATTGCCTTTTTAATCGGTCTAACGGTCGTTTGATCTATATGAAAAGAATCGGGCAGAAAGATTTTCAAATAAATTGTAAAACCTTCCTGCCCTAAATTTTATGCTTCTTCCGGCACAACCGGCAATTGAGCCAGACTTCTTTGCAACTCTTCCTCGCTAATCGATGAATCGTTCATACTGCCATTGAGATAAGCTTCATAAGCTGTCATATCGAAATAGCCTGTTCCGGTCAAGCCGAAAAGAATCGTCTTTTCCTCCCCGGATTCTTTGCATTTCAAGGCTTCATTGATTGCTCCCAAAATGGCGTGAGCGGATTCCGGTGCCGGCAAGATTGTCTCTGTTTTGGCAAAAAGAACCGCAGCTTCAAATACCTTTCTTTGGGTGACCGCTTGAGCTTCTATAATTCCGTCATGAAATAACTGGGAAAGGATGGGGGACATTCCATGAAAGCGTAGTCCGCCGGCATGATCAGAAGGCGGAATGTATTGGCTGCCGACGGTATACATTTTACACAGCGGAGTAATTTTACCGGTATCGGCAAAATCATATGCAAACTTTCCTCGGGTAAAAGAGGGACAAGAAGCCGGTTCGATCGCAATTAACCGCGGATTTGACTTTCCGGTTAATTTATCATGGACAAATTCCGAAATCAATCCGCCGAAGTTGGAACCTCCGCCGGCACATCCGATGACAATGTCGGGATATTCGCCGATAGATTCCATCGCAATTTTCGATTCAATCCCGATGATCGATTGATGCAAGATCACATAGTTCAGACACGAACCGAGAAAATAGCGATATCCTTCATGTGTGACAGCTGTTTCCACCGCTTCACTGATTGCGCAACCTAAACTACCGGTCGTTTCCGGATTTTCAGCTAAAATTTTCTTTCCGATTTGCGTTTGAGTTGTCGGGCTGGGATGAACTTCGGCACCAAAGGTTTGCATAACTGTGCGGCGAAAGGGTTTTTGATCATAGCTGACTTTAACCATATATACGATCAAAGGGATTCCGAATAAAGAGCAAGCTTCCGCCAATGCCGTTCCCCATTGTCCGGCACCGGTTTCTGTAGTCATCCCTTTCAATCCCTGTTCTTTCGCATAATATGCTTGAGCGATAGCCGAATTTAACTTATGACTTCCGGATGTATTATTCCCCTCATATTTGTAATAAATTTTGGCGGGAGTATCAAGAGCTTTTTCCAAATTGTAAGCCCGGATTAACGGCGACGGGCGATATATTTTGTAGATTTCCCGAATTCCGTCCGGAATATCGATATATCGGGTTTCGTTATCTAATTCCTGATCCACCAATTTTTCGGCAAAAATCGGAGTCAACTCTTCTTTGGAAAGCGGTTTGAATGTTCCCGGGTTTAAAATCGGAGCAGGTTTATTTTTCATGTCTGCTCGAATGTTATACCATTGCGTCGGAATTTGATCTTCGGTAAGGTAGATACGGTGAGGAATAGTTTTTTGATTGATTGCTGAGCCTTTCATTTTATTTCTCCTTTTGATTCTTACCGGGGAAACAAAAAGACCTTTGTCCCCGGTCTGATTAAACCTGGGACAAAGGTCGTAAAACTCAACCTCTGCGGTACCACCCATCTTGACGTGTTCTCACGCCCGCTTATTCTACGCACCATCATGCGTACTCCCTTGATAACGGGTGGAGTTCCCGTCAGGCACTACTTGCAAATTGCTTTCGTCCTGCCCTCCTGAGTCCATTCAGTTCGGCTGCCGGCTGTTGCTCTCTCACCATTTATGCAACTCTCTGTATGCTGCGTTGCTGAACCTACTATTCTCAATCAACGGTTATTTCTTATTGATTGCAGGCATTTTAAATTCCGGATGAAGTTATGTCAATACCGAATTCGGTAAAAATATGACAAATCCAGAAATAACTTATAATCCATGGTATGGAAAATGAAGTTTATCGTTTCGAAACAAAATTACCGGTTTCTGTCTATATTTTATCCGGAGAACCCCTTTCCTCTCGTTGGTTGGATTGGCAATTTTATGATACGGGTCCGGGTGTTTTTATGATTCCTCAAAATTATTTTATGGGGATTCGTGTGCAGGGATTTGATAACCGCCAGCTCAAACTGCTTATCGATGATCTTGAACCTGTTTCCAATTTGCGATATCTCCATTTGGCTGAGAATCGCGGTATTACCGATGACGGGATCCTTCAATTAGCGAGGTTACCGCAATTGCAATTTTTAAATCTGAGCTCTTGTGATATTACAGATGCCGGACTTGCTTTTTTACCTTCTTTGCCAAA
>JALHEL010000587.1 GCA_022837205.1 Leptolinea sp. | reverse complement strand
ACAGTCCTGGAAGTTCAAAGCCGCGTTAACGCCGCGCTAAATGATATTTCCGCTCTTTATCCCGATGGGAACATCTTGGTTGTATCCCACGGTTTGGCACTGGCGACGGTCATCTGCAGCGTGAACGGCTTTCCGATCGGTTTGGCATACCAAAAAGTACCCGAGAATGCCGATCCAATCTGGGTACCCTGGTAAATAAGATATTCAAAATGAAAATAAATAAATTTCGATGCTCAACAGGGCTTGCGGTTGGAATTGATATAAAACTTTGAAAGAGCGGAATCCGTCCGCTTTTTCATTTCTATAAGGAATCTCTATTAAATCCGCTCGGTCTCGACGATGGGATAATTTTCTATCTACGGATTGATCGGATACACGATATGTAACGATATTCATCGGTTAAAGAAGAAAAGATGGTCCGAGATGATCCTCCCGATATTTCGGATGAATCTGTTGCAAAAGGAATTATAAAGATCAATACCTTTTAAAGAGAAAACAGATCATCCGATCCTTGAACCGTTTAAGTCGGATTCATTTTTGTCGCAATGAAATTCGGGACTAAAAAGCCGCGATCCCCCCGAATTGATTCGCTTGAAATATAATTGTTTTTCAGTGAGGGCTTTCGATCAGCTCTCTCTTGTAAATTTCCACCGGAGAAAGTATTGAGGAGAAAGATGGCTTGGATTTATGTATCGGAAGAGCAGGAATTGCAAGAGGGAAACATGGTTTCCGTCTACCCGCTGGGTGTAAATACGGTTATTGCCCGGGTAAACGGAACAGTTTATGCGGTAGCCGGAAAATGTCTGCATATGGCTTGCCCCTTGTTTATGGGCACTTTGGATAGCTATATTCTTACCTGCCCTTGCCATGATTGGCGTTTCGATATTCGCGACGGTCGCTTTCTTGATGCGCCGGAACTCAGCCTCAAAACTTATCCGACTAAAACAGAAAACGGAAAAATATATATCGATTTCAATTGAAAGGAAACTTTTATGGAAAAAGTTACCATG
>JALHEL010000586.1:846-1862 GCA_022837205.1 Leptolinea sp. | reverse complement strand
TAATGTCACCTGATCATCTGCATCCATAATGACGTAATTGTGGCCGAAGGGGAGCAGAGAAGCTTCACGTCGTAAGATTCGCGCGCAAACTGCGTGAAAAGTACCGAGCCACATATTGCCCTGTATGCTCTCGCCCAGAAGATCTTCGACACGATCCTGCATTTCACGTGCCGCTTTATTTGTAAAAGTAACCGCCAATATATTGTAAGCCGGGACTCCCATTTCCTTGATCAGGTAGGCGATTCGTTGTGTCAGCACCCGGGTCTTCCCCGAACCGGGCCCGGCCAGCACCAAAACACTTCCCTCTCCGGCGGTAACCGCCTGATATTGCTGTGGATTTAAGTTTTCTAAATAATTCATAGGTTATCGATTGATTCTTCCTCATTTCGGATCGGTTCGAGTTTCTGTAAATCCCGAGCGATTTGCCGGTCAATTTTCCCCATCGGGAAAGCAGCCAGATTCGGAATCTCTACCCATCGCAGGGCTTGAGCTTCAACGGGTTGCGGATTTTGATCTCCGATTTCGCATAAAAAAGCATGGAGAGTGACCCGAAAATGAGTATAGGCATGTTTATATACCCCAAAGGGCGCTTTTATTATAACGTGCACTTCCAGCTCTTCCCGAAGTTCACGGATTAAACATTCTTCGAGCGTTTCATCCTTTTCCTGTTTTCCACCCGGGAATTCCCAAAGACCGCCCAATAATCCGTGTGCAGGTCTTTGAGCGATCAATACTTCATCGTTCGGTTTTCGAATGATGCCGGCGGTAACGGTAAGATGGGGAATGGATTTCGTCTGTTTCATCACCGGTCTTTGCGAAACCGTATTCTTATTGAAAGCTTCGCACCATCTTGTCAAGGGGCAGAGCAAACATCGGGGTGCGGACGGCAGGCAGACGGAAGAACCCAAATCCATCAATGCTTCGTGGTAAGCACCGGGGGAATTCTCTCCTTCAATTTCCGAACCGGCGAGCTGCCAAAGAATCGTTTCCGACTCCTTTGTCCGAAGGGGAACGGC
>JALHEL010000586.1:0-790 GCA_022837205.1 Leptolinea sp. | reverse complement strand
GCTTGATTGAAAGCAATGGATGCGATCGCACCGGCAGTATATCGTCCGATTCCGGGGAGACTTTCAAGCGTCTTTAAGTCATTCGGGAAAATTCCATTCCATTTTTGCATGATTATCCCGGCAGTTTTGTACAGCGTTCGAGCTCGACTGTAATATCCCAACCCTTCCCATTGTTTCAGAACCTGCTGTTCGTCCGATTTCGCAAGCGACACCGAGTCAGGAAAGGCTTCCATCCAACGGATATAATAGGGAATCACCGTCTCGACGCGGGTTTGTTGTAACATGATTTCTGAAATCCACACTCGGTAAGGTGTGCGATTCTCCCGCCACGGGAGATCTCTTTTATTTTTCGCGAACCATTCTAAAAGTTCCTGATGCATCGGTTTGTTCATTATTGTTTCTTCGATATATTTGTCCCAAATTGATAATCGGTTCTGTAAATAGAATTCTTTTCTTCATCGAGACAGGCCGGTTAGATTCTACCGAAATATTGATTGATCTGCTTTTATGAGTCGAGGCTTTAACCTTTAATTAATAAGGGTGATTTTCTTCTCTGAGCAATTTATTAATCTCGATCGAGTGAATGATTCATCTTCCGAACAAAAATGCGGGAGCAAGCCCCCGCATTTGATCATTGAAAAGCTTTTTGAGATCAGAACTGAAAACCTTGCCTGGCGGGGACCAATTTACATTCAAAATTTTGAATAAATTGCTGCAATTTTTCTTTCAGCTCCATCCATTCCGGTTTTGCCATCCGCTGTTCGGCTTCCGATTCATTGGGTAACAGAGC
>JALHEL010000585.1 GCA_022837205.1 Leptolinea sp. | reverse complement strand
CAAATACTCCAGAGCCTGGGCGTCACAAAAATGCGGTTAATGACCAACAATCCTGTTAAACGTATCGGACTGGAGTCTTACGGCTTAGAAGTGGTGGAAAACGTTCCTATCGAAATTACGCCTAACAAATACAATCACTTTTATATGGAAACCAAAAAAAATAAAATGGGACATGTTTTGGGAAACATAAAAATTTAGAAACTGTTTCTTAATGCAACTCATTTATCTTCTCATAGGATTTATAACCGGTGGAACAATTGCCTGGATCATAGCAACGCTGACCGTCAAATCAAAAATGGGCGCCGATCTCGTTGTTACGTGTGAAAAACTGAAATTAATGGAAGAAGGTGCGGCGGAATTAAAAGAAGATATCGGCTCTTTAAAGTTGGAATTGAAATTGAAAACCGATGAATTCAACGAAACCAACAAATTGCTTGCCGCGTCAACTGCCGGGTTTAACGCACTGAAAGAGAAGATGGAAACGCAAAAAATAGAAATGGAGGAGTTGCGAAAGCAATTCAACCTGGAGTTTGAGAACATCGCAGAGAAGATACTGGACGAAAAAACACATAAGTTCACCCAAATGAATCAGGAGAACTTAGACATCATTCTTAAACCGTTGGGTGAAAATATAGACTCGTTCCGGAAAAAAGTGGAAGAGGTTTACGTTACCGAAGCCAAAGAAAGGTTTTCGTTGGGCGAAGAAGTAAAAAAGCTGAAGGAACTGAACACAAAACTCAGCGAGGATGCCATGAACCTGACCAATGCTTTGAAAGGGAACTCCAAAACACAGGGCGACTGGGGACAGATGATTTTGGAAAACATTCTCGAGAAATCGGGTTTGACGCGCGACAGGGAATATTTCGTGCAAGAGTTCCTGAAAGACAGTGACGGCGCCTACCTCGTAAACGAGGATGGCAACAAGATGCAACCCGACGTAATTATCTCCTACCCAGACGACCGCAAGGTAATTATCGATGCCAAGGTTTCACTCTCGGCTTATCTCCGTTACACGCA
>JALHEL010000584.1 GCA_022837205.1 Leptolinea sp. | reverse complement strand
ACCGTTGAGAATCCGCAGGACCTGCTTCCTGCCAGGTATTTCTTTTATTCTAGAAAAAAATTTCCTTTGCTAATTCCCTATCAAGAGATCAGTCGTTCCTTTGCCTTATTAAAATTGATCAACGCTTTAAAGAAGAATCAACCCGATGTGATCTATTTGCGCTGGGGAATGTATGCATTTCCGTTACAATTCTTGCCGAAGAATATACCTATCATTATCGAAATCAATACCAATGACCTCCATCAACATCAATTATTGGGTCGCATCTTGAGTGCGTACAACAAAATCACACGATCGATCACATTATCGCTGGCAGATGGCATGATATTTATTACAAACGAACTTGCAGACGATCTCGCTTTCGCGCGTTTTACTCCTCAACGCGTCGTGATTTCCAACGGAATTGATCTTGATGAGTATCCGTTTTTCAAAGCCCCTAAAACAGATATCCCTCACCTGGCGTTTATCGGTACCCCCGATCTGCCATGGCAGGGAGTGGAAAAGTTGGTCGATCTTGCGAGATTACTCCCTGATATCCATGTCGATATCATTGGATACGACACGATCCCAGGAGTTGACACGATGCCATCTAATGTTACCTTACACGGTTATCTTAACCAAGACGCTTACCGTCAGGTCCTTGTCAAAGCCACCGCTGCCATTGGTACTCTTTCGTTGTATAAAAAAGAAATGCAAGAAGCCGCTCCACTTAAAATTCGGGAATGCGCCGCCTATGGGATACCATTAATCCTTCCATACAAAGACACCGACCTGCATGGGCAAAAGTGTGATGCAATTTTAGAATTGCCAAATACCGAAGACAATATCACTGAGAATGCACAGCGCATTCACGATTTTCTCTATCGTATGCAAGGGAGGCGATTGGAACGAAAGATCATCTATCCCTTGCTTGATATCAAACAGAAGGAATTAGCCAGATTGAACTTCTTCAGATCATTCATAAAATAGTAAATAAAAATCTTTCTCGTTTGAACTTACTAGTTAAACTGTTACAAA
>JALHEL010000122.1 GCA_022837205.1 Leptolinea sp. | reverse complement strand
AAAGGAAGTTCTTTTTTTACCAATGCGGTCAAAATACGATAATAGCCGCTGTTGACCGGCACATGGATCGCCTTTTCCCTTGCGAATCTCACGACAGCTCCGTTAAGGTATTCGACTTCGTTTTGAGGTTGTCCGGAATGCAAATCGATATAAAAAGACGGCATTTTCTCTCCACGCCCTCCTCCGACAGCGTTGATTAGAACGGGACGTAATAATTTCTCGGGTAGATTTTGAACAGCCCATACCAGAGTTTTTACCGGTATCCCCGGAATATTGATCACCGGAATAGTGTAAGCATCCATTACCCGGACCGCTTCCCGAATCTGTTGGATTTCCAACCGGAATCCGTCCGGGTCCGAAAATATTTCGGCAGGTGTCATATCCAAAATTGCGGAGGAAGCATTAGCCAGCAAGTTTGAAATCATTTTCGACCATTTCATCGCAGTCCCGTCAGCTATCAAAGCCGGTTTCAAATTTGCCGATCGAAAAGCCTTATAAATGTCCTCTGAAAGAAAATGTCCGGCGGTTATTCCTATTCCACGCAGTTTCTCAACTTTGATCAAACCATCTTGTTTTCTGCTGATGGCGGTACAAACGGATGCCGGTACAACCTTTGCTTTTCCCAAATAGGAAGCAAGAAGAGCTTCATTTTCAACACCGTTCTGAAGGCTGATAAAAGGAGGCAGCAAGCCGATTACTTCAATCAGGGATTTCATCAACCTTTCCGTGTCAAAAGATTTCACCGCAATAATAGCGGCATCAAATTGACACTCTTTTACGGCTTCGATGGCATCATCGGTGACATGAGGCGATTCAATCTTATGAATGTTTCCTTTTACGTCCTCGATTTGAATTCCGTTTGATCGAATTCGCGGCAAACTTTCTTTTCGTTCGATAAAGGTAACATCATGACCTGCCGATTGAAGACTTCCCCCGATATAAGAGCCGATCGCTCCCGCTCCAAAACAAATAATTTTCATTCTGCGAGTCCTTCTTCCCAATTTCGATATCCCGAAAGAAAGTCCTTTCCCGAAAGCACTTTCCTTCCGGCGCTCTGAATCTCATCGAACACCAACGCATCCTCACCGGTCATTACAGCCGGTAAACCCCGATAAACAAAAGTCTTTCCCGGAACCGTATCCATCGCTGAAATTTCAACGACATGGGCTTTGTAAACTTTAATATTTGTTCCGTTATGAAAAAAATATGCTGTCGGCCACGGATGATAGGCACGAATTTTTCTTTCCGATTGAAGAGCAGGCAGGCGTAAATCAAGTTTTCCGTCCTCTTTGGATATCAACGGAGCATAAGTGACGCCTTCATCCGATTGTGGTTTTGCCGATAATGTTCCATCCAAAATCAATGGCAAAGATCGAAGGAATAAGTCGGCTCCCAAATTTGCCAATTTTTCCGACAGGGTAGCGGCGGTATCTTGCGGATCGATAGGACATCGTTCGATTGCATATACGTCACCGGTATCCATCCCGCTGTCCATCTGCATGATCGAAATACCGGTTTCTGAATCTCCCGCAAGAATCGCGGCTTGGATCGGAGACGCTCCGCGCCAACGCGGCAATACCGATGCGTGAATGTTTATACATCCGTACCGCGGTAAATCCAATACTTTTTTACGGAGAATTTTTCCGAAAGCCATTACAACAATCAAATCCGGATTCCATTCCTGAAGGGTCTCGAAAACACCCGGATCTTTCATTTTTTCCGGTTGAATGACCGGAATCCCTTCGGCAGCTGCCGCAAGTTTTACCGCGGGCGGTTTCGGCAATCGACCTCTGCCGGCCGGCCGATCCGGTTGGGTGACAACCCCGACAACGGGATAAAATTGCGCAAGTCCCCGTAAAGTCGGAACGGCGATTTCCGGAGATCCCATAAAAACGATTCGGGGTGCTCGTTCGCTCATAAAAATCTTCCTTCCCGTTTTTCTTTTTTTCTCACACCGATTATAGGGCTTTTTCGGTTTGTTTGCTTGGATTTGTGAATAATATCATTCCGATCCAATATCATTTAAACAACCATTACCCGTCTGGGTTCCGGGTAATGGTTGTTTGACGTTCTTCTTTCAATTGAGGAGAAATGAAAAAAAGTTCCGTTTATTCTTCGGACTTAACACTTTCCTGCACGACAGCACCGGTTTCGCCGGTCGATTCCGAATCCGGCAACACACAACGAAAACCAATATAATAGCTGCTGTTCATATTTACGTAACTCCGGTTAGCGGTTCTCAGATAAGCCAAATAGTTATTGATTTCCGTTTCCGCAGCCGATCCGCCGCGGATCACATTTGCGATCCCGCTTTGTGATCCCTTCGGATTACGAATCACTTCCGTACCCGTTTCCGCTTCATCGACCAATGTTTGATAATAGTCCGCTTGATACTTTGATGAAGTCCATTCCCATACGTTTCCGGCCATATCCATGGCGCCGTAAGGACTTGCTCCTTCCGGGAAAGAACCCACTTTGAACAGTCCGCTTACCTGTTGTGCATCGGGATCGGTATAACCCGGATAATTCGCATAACGTGTTCCCTCGACCGGCTCTTCGTCACCCCAAGGATAAATCCTGCCGTCGGTTCCTCTGGCTGCTTTTTCCCATTCGATTTCGGTCGGCAATCTTTTCCCGGCCCATTCGCAAAACTGTTCGGCTTCCTCGACGGTTACATAAGTCACCGGCATATCCGCATACGTCGGGTCGTTCAACAGCATATAAGAAGATTGAGTACATCCCCCGGCTTGGACGCACTTTAGATATCTCGCATTCGTCACTTCGTATTTATCGATCCAAAAGCCATCCAAATAAACGGTAATCTGCGGAGTTTCTTCGATCGTATTGGCATACCCGTCTTTCAGGGGATCGGATCCCAACAGAAATTCTCCGGCTTTTACATATACCATTTCAGCCTGATCTTTTTCGGAAACGATCGGTCCTTTGTCAACCGGCGTCGGTGTAATTGTCACTTGAACTTCCGCTGTTCCGGGAGTCAATACCGTCTGTGTTCCGCCGAATTCGGCAGCTTCGGTCACCGCTCCGGCTACAGGTACATTCAGATCAAACAACGTCGGAACAACGGTAACGGTAGATGTCATTGTCGGCATCGGCGTCAACGTAGCGGTTGGTGTCGCAGAAAGCCGCGCAATCGCTTCGGCTTGTTGCGTCTGATGAATGATTGCCAAAGTCGCTTGAACCGGATCAACGGTAGCGGTGGCAGTCATTTTCGGGCCGAAAAGGGACGGACGACCTTCGCTGTCAGAGAAAAACCAGAATATTCCCCCGATCACCAAACAGATCAGTAAAGCTGAAATGATATAAGCGGAAGTCTTTTTTGTACCTTTTTTCTCCGTTTTTTCGGGTTGATGCCTCGGTTTTGATTTCATCATTAAATCAAGTTCTTTGGTCTCTTTATTCAAGTCGGTATCGACCGGCAAGGTGCCCGGCTGCCTCACGACCGTCTGAATGGTGTTTTCGTCATATATCTTAATTGCAATCGCAGAAGCATCCGCCGGACTATTCTGATTGGCGGCATAAGCCAATAAATTTCGAACGATTTCTTTCGGGGTGTCGGCTTGAACAGCTTCTAAAATCTCATCCTTACCGATATAAGCGGTCAGTCCGTCACTGCACATCAACAAGACATCCCCCGGTTTTACTTCGATACCGTCATAAATATCAACGACAATATCTTTTTCACTTCCCAATGCCCGTATAACAGGTTTGTGAGCTTCGGTTTCAAACGCTTCTTCTTTGGTTAATTCACCCTTTCGAACTTTTTCTTCGAGAATATTCTGATCTTCGGTGATTTGATAGACTTTATCGTTCCGCACGACATAAACACGGCTGTCGCCGATCGTGCCGATAACGGCATTCCCATCCGTTATCGCAGTGGCAAGCGCAACCGTTGCCATCTTTTCCTGTTTTAATTCCGCATAAGCATAGATTTCGTTATTGGCATTCCGCATGGCTAACGCCAATTTATTCGCATCGATAAAGTCGGCGCTTTTGAAATATTCATAAAGGATTTTCTTCCCTGCGAAGCGGGCTGTGATTTCCGGATGAAACGTTCCCGTCACACCATCCGTCAGGACATACAGATTCGAGGCGCCCACCGTTCCTTCGGGTTCCTTTTCAAAGAATATAACGAAATCTTCATTGATTTCTTTATGAACGCCGGGAATTGTTCCCGCATAACCGGATGAGTAGATTTTTTTCTCCGCAGTTTTATCTTCCATAAATATCCTTTGACTCCTGATTCATTCCTAAAAATCGTCCGCAGAATTTGAATCCTATCAACAATTTAAGTGCAAGTTTTATGCCATGATCGCTACGATCGGACAGATTCCATATCACGCGATGCAATGACATCAATACCCGTACCGAGTACATTCTTTACAATCACATCACCCATCCGAACAGGGGCGGTCACTTCTGTTTTTCGTAATTCAGCCGACAGGTCTTTCAATCGATCTTTCGGGAAAGGCTGTGTAACGGTAACCGGCAGTACCGGATGAACTCCGTTACGAATTCGGACGGTAGAAGCAAACATCCGTCTCGGATCTTTTATTTCCGATTCGGCATATTTTTTCCCGCGTTCACAGGTATTTCCCAAAATGCGGATTATTTTTTCATCTTCCATCTCAACCGTTATGCGGCAACCGCGAGGACAGGTCACACAAATTAATTCTCTTTTTTCGATCATTTTTCCCCTTCAAAGAATTTCAACGGTTATTTCATCCGCCTGTTGAACAACATCATAAGCCGATTGCGGAAGTGAAACAGAAACCATTTCTCCCGGTCTGGCGTAAGAGAGTCGTTTTCGGGTAATCTCTTTTTCACCGTCCCGGACAATCAGTTCCACCCTATGTTCAAGCGGAGCGACAACCCGCATCTGCAACAATATCGAAGTCTCTTTCAGCGATTCGGGACGGATTAATTGCGGTACCACATATCTGACGTTTTTTCCTGCCAGTGTTTTTACCTTTTTCCCGGAATAGGATGTTTTTCCGCGAATATAATCGGCTGCCGATGACCCGGCTTTTTCGCCGGCTTGACTGACATAATCCACCAAATCATAAACATGGACTACATTTCCCGCGACAAACATTCCGGGGATGCCGGTGGAAAAAGTATCATCCACCACCGCTCCGCCGATCCGCTCATCCATTTCAACCCCCACCCTTCGGGTCAACTCATTTTCCGGGATCAATCCGACGGACAATAACAACGTATCGCAGGGGATAATTTTAGCCGAAGAAGGAATGGGAACCCGTTTTTCATCCACCGCGGAAATTTCCACCGCCTCAACCCGCTTTTTCCCGATAATTCTGCTGACGGTTTGATTTAAAAACAAAGGGATTTCAAAATCCTGCAGGCATTGAACCAAGTTTCGCGATAATCCGGAAAGATAAGGCATAATCTCGACCACACGTTCCACCTGAGCACCTTCCAATGTCAGCCGTCGAGCCATAATCATTCCGATATCACCGGATCCCAAGATAATAAAACGATTTCCCGGCATCAACCCGTCGATATTTACCCAGCGTTGTGCAGTCCCTGCTGTATAGACTCCGGCCGGACGTGTGCCTGGAATTCGAATCTGAGCCCGGCTGCGTTCCCGGCATCCCATACTGAAGATGACGGCTTTAGCTTGCAGCGTCCGAATTCCGACCAAAGCGCCGGAGACCGTCACCTGTTTGTCCCGAGATACAGCCAAAACCATGGTATCCATCAGGAATTGAACTCCGCAATCGATTGCACGATTAATAAATCGCTGCGCGTAGGAAGGCCCCGGTAAGTCTTCTTTGAATGTTTCCAAACCGAAACCGTTGTGAACGCATTGCTGCAAAATTCCCCCCGGCTCCACATCGCGATCGATCAATAAAACCTGATCGCATCCGTTTTGTCGGGCGGCGAT
>JALHEL010000583.1 GCA_022837205.1 Leptolinea sp. | reverse complement strand
AATGGTAATTCTCCACCCGATCATGAGTGGTAAACATAACCCGACTATGGGTGGTAAACTTCGACCGGCTATTTACATGCGAAGCACGCCGAGTTGACGAGGTGCTGACGTCCCGTTCTTCTTGGTTTTAGATTATTATTCGCAATTAGCATTGCGTACGATCTATTTCCGGCATTATTCATAATAGAAATGGCATACTGCCCTCACCCTGCTCTCTCCCGATGGGCGAGGGTATTTTGCGGCTCAATCGGCGGATCCATATCGGGATAGGAAAATTGCTAAAATAAAACAATTATTTTCATTTATGTCCGCAGAATTAATACGGTATTTTGTCCCATCATGTCGGAAAAAAGGGCGAATATGATAAAATTAACAAATAATGGAACAGAAGAGAAGAGTCGAAAAAATAGCTTTGCCAAGCATCACCAAAGCGCTTGGCAGTGGTTTTAATCTGATTGCGGAAAATATCCATTTTATTGTCTTACCCATTTTATTTGACCTTTTGGTTTGGTTGGGTCCCCGGTTTCGCGCATATGATTTATTGAAGGGGAATGTGATTTCTCTCTCGCAACAAATCGATCAAAATGCACCCGCAAACTTATTAAATCAAATGAACTCATTGCGGGATATTGCCTTGTCCGCTCTGGAACAGACAAATATCATGGGAGCGATTCATTTTTTCCCGATCAGTGTTCCGATTCTTTTGGGTGGAAACGCTTCGATGGCCGGACCGATTGACAATTTGCAAGTCATCGAATTGCATTCGGTGTTTGTTTTATTTTTGCTTATTGCTCTCTTGGCATTGACCGGATTGTTATTCGGTTGTTTCTATTATTCTGCAATCGCAAAGAAAACATCCATAATCGCTTACCGTCTGACAATGCATCGATTTT
This sequence comes from Leptolinea sp., assembly GCA_022837205.1. GTDB lineage: Bacteria > Chloroflexota > Anaerolineae > Anaerolineales > Anaerolineaceae > Flexilinea. Next base: position 125 of record JALHEL010000583.1, on the reverse strand, counting down.
TTCGGCAGCTGCTGAACTCTTTTGTCGCAGTATTACTCTTATTCATCTCTCTGGTTATTCTGCTGATTCCGATTTCGTGCATATTGTCGATTCTGCTGATGATTTCTTCCGCATTGGCACAGTTT
>JALHEL010000582.1 GCA_022837205.1 Leptolinea sp. | reverse complement strand
CCGTTGATTTTTTCGAGTCTGGATCGAATCGAATTAATCAGCAATGCAATGGATCTGCGGGGATTCGGGAAAAAAGAAAAACGGACCTGGTATTGCGCCCGCCCGTTTCAAAGAATTGATACTATCGTTATTACCGGGGTAACTTTATTCGGATTAGCGGCTTTAATCGTCACGTTTCATGACGGAACACGCTTTTATAATCCTTTTATTTAGAGAGCAGCGATGGAGACATTCCCATATAGCGCTGCCCAATCGGCTCTGAAATCATCGACGGCTTTTTGTATCGCCGGCATTTTTAATGCGTCATAAAGAAGGGAAGGCTGCACCGTAACGGCATTTGCCCCGGCTTCAAACGCTTTTTGGACTTGTCCCATATTTTTAAAACTGGCTCCGAGAAGATAGGTTTTAAGTTGATTCCGCTCAATTAACTTTGCCGTAGCCGATATGACATGGCAGGGATCGATATCCATGTTTTCCATCCGGTTGTAATAAACCGCCAGATAATCCGCCCCCGCTGCGGTCGCTAACAGCGCTTGTGCTTCCGTATAAATGGCGGTAGCGGTGACCATTGCATCATCTTTTTTCAGGATTTGAATCGCTTTCAGCCCTTGTTCCGTAACCGGAATTTTAATGAAAACATCATGATCGATTTTTTCCAGAACCGAATATGCCTCGGCCAATATCCCATCCGCATCTTCCGAAACCATTTGAATATGAAGAGATCGTTCCGCTCCGATTAAAGACCGAATGTCTTTGAAATGACTGAAAAAATCCACTTTCCCATATTGTTTAATAATGGAAGGGTTGCTCGTAATACCGCTGATCGGAAAAATTGCCAGGCATTTCTCAATTTCGGAAATATCGATCGTGTCCAGTAAAAACTCCATTTACCTCCTTTGTCCACCGGCTCCCTTTATTCTCCGGATGTCGCTATTGCTTTGATACCGTAAATCAGTACGAAAAACGGAATTAACAGAGATTCGATATTCAACATATTGATCAAGGGAATAGCAAAGCC
>JALHEL010000121.1 GCA_022837205.1 Leptolinea sp. | reverse complement strand
ACGGCTTTGGTATTGGGTTGTATCGCTTTCTCGAAACCGCCGGGCTCATCGGCATTTACGAAAGTTGCGGAAATTCCGTAATCCGGAAGCGTATGTTGCAAAAGATTATAAGTTCCGCCGTAAATCGTCGCCGCCGAGACAATATGGTCGCCGGCTTTTGCCAAATTCAGAAAGCTGTAAGTAACGGCGGCAGCACCCGAAGCCACAGCCAATGCAGCCGTACCGTTTTCCAAAGCAGCCATACGCTTCTCAAAGATTTCCTGCGTGGTATTGGTCATTCGTCCGTAGATATTCCCGCTCTCAGCCAGGCTGAACCGGGCAGCCGCCTGATCGGTATTTCGAAATACATAAGATGTCGTCTGATAGATCGGCACCGCTCGGGCATCCGAAGCGGGATCGGCCTGCTCCTGCCCCACATGCAATTGTTTTGTTTCGAATTTCCATTCATGATTTGTTGCCATTTTTAACCTCTTTCTTTTCGATCGAAAACCTTTCCGAAAATTAATATAAAAAAGGACCTCAATAAGCGATATCGAGGTCCTTCTCATCTTCTCTGCATAGCCCTGACTAAGCGATCAGATCAAGTCACCTCGCTTCTGTACCATGGGCATGGGCATCAAATAAATTTGGTTTGTCATAGTAAAAATAAGTTTATATTCCCCGTATCATTTTTGTCAATCGGATTTTCGAAACCTTATGACAATTATTTTTCCTTCTTTTCGATCTTTGGCAAACTGGCAGCCGCGACCGCCTGCCCGACTCTCCTCGTTTTTTCCGAAGGCAGAGATACATTGAGATTCAAATCCGGAAATTCGGTTCGCAAGACCTTGTTTGCCATATCCAGCATTCTCTCTCCGCCCTTGCCGGAAACCACCCGTCCCAGCAGAAGCACTTCGTTCCCTTCGTAAAACATACTGTAGAGTTTCAGAGCGTATCCCAGATAAACCCCGATCGAGTCAAAAATTTTCACCGCACGCGGATCATTTTCCTCCATCAGCATTTGAACTGTTTTCAGCTTTTCCGCCGGCGTTTCCTCTTCTTTCAAATCGATCCCGGCTGTGGGGCACAGCTTAATGACACCATCCTGGCTGAAGTATTTTACGCCGCAGCCCTTATCTCCCGACCATTCGTCAACCATTGCATACTCGGAAAGATCGATCGGTGAAAAAGCGAATTCATTCATCCAACCCGTAATTTTGCCTTCGAGGTCCACATATCCACCGGCTTCGCTGGTACCCATGGCAATCCCCAACACCCCGTTTTTCTGCAGACTCATCGAACCGGCCAAGGCGGTCACATCTCCGTCGTTGGCAACTACCAATGGGATATTTTCTCCGATCTCACGCGCGGCATCGATATAAATTGTACGGACCTTTTTTTTGAAATCTTCCGGCGGAACCTTCAAGAACAGCGAGGCGACTTTCGTCTCGTTGTTGATAAAAATCCCGGCCGAAGAAACGCCGATCGCATCGACACGCGGCATATGCGCGGCCGCTTTTTTAAAGGAATCGACAATCCCCTCGTAGTGATACATCGGGTCGGCATTTACTTTCGGATTCCAAACCGTCTCATCGCTGAAAACGGGAACGCCGTCGATTACCGCAGACACTTTGCGATCGCTCCCGCCGGCATCAAACCCGATCCGGCAACCGTCCAAATTTCGCCCGATGGAAACCGATTTTTGAAACGGTTTCGGGCAGTCCGCATACTCGCGATACAACACCTCAAACGGGCGGTCATAAACATCCTGCATAAAATGAAAATCAAAACTGCGCTTGCCGCCGGCGGAGTAAACCTCTTTGATATATTCATAGATTTTTCGGCTGCCGCAGATTGTCAGCCGAAACCCGCTCCTTGACCAGAGCATAAATTTCACCAAACGTTCGGCAAATAACCGGTCGGCGGCTTCCTTTTCGGGCGTATCATGGATAAAAGTCTTATAGACCTGAACCTGGTTATCCTCCCGCTCGATCGCGACGGCAAACGGGACGGTTGCGCTCCGCAAAAAAGATTCCATAAACACGGGCAGGGGAATAAAATCCGGATCCAATTCCGGGCTGAATTTTGTATTGACGATCACTCCGGCTACATTTTTTTGCATCTTGCTGATTCCTTTATCGAGAGATATTTTTCGTTCCATTCCGAGCGGAAACTATTAAGAATTTTATCATTGACGGAAAGAGCACGGGAGGGATTCGGCACGGGAAGCTCGCCGTTTCGCTCATATCTGCGGTTCGAAAACCAACAATTTCTTGGTTATATAGTTATCGGATGAAGAACCGGCCCATCCCGGAATGACACTTGGAATTAAGAAAGATCCGTTGAACCGACCCCGACTTTTTCGCAGCGAGGCTCAAGCGGACAGCCTATACAGATCGGTTTTTTGCGGCAATGCCGCTTGGCATTCGCCACGATCAGTGCGTGAAAATCGTTATAAATCTCGGCAGAGGGCGGAAGATGCTCTTCAAAATAAGCTTTTATCGCCTCATACCCTTTTCCGGCCGCAATCGGATAACGGCCGCAAAGCCGGACCGTATATGCGTCGACAACAAAAGTCGGGAAACCGAAAGCATACAGCAATATGGAATCCGCGGTCTCGTGCCCGACACCTTTCGTCGCCAGCAACTCGGTTCTGATTTTCCGCAACGGTTCCTTGCGAACGGCGGAAACATCATAACCATACCGTGAAAACCACTCCGTCACCGCTTTCACATAGATCGCTTTCTGGTTAAAAAAACCGGCGGGACGGATGATTTCCGCCAGCTCAGTCGTCTCTGTTTTTGCGATCATCTCAGGCGAGAGGTCTCCGTTGAAATTCGCCAAAGCTTTTTCCACATTTCCCCATGCCGTGTTTTGCGTCAAAACCGCTCCGACAATGACCTCAAAAGGTGTCTTCGCCGGCCACCAATGAAGCTCGCCGTAACAGGCAAGCAGAGATTCATAAATTGCGATCAACTTTTCATCTGCCGTCATTTCGCCGATACCATCAGATCGATCCCGACTGTTCCAAGTTATTGTTTCGATCGAAGGGAATGTCAAAGCCGCCGCCCCAAATCAGAGAGCAGCGATCATATTCTCTCGATTCGTCTCGCTTCCCCGCCATTTTTGCAATGTTTCCCCCAACCTTATTGCCCGTTTCCAATCGAATTAGAAGAAAAATGCGGTATGTTCCAAATATCATGCCGCATAGTTTTAGGATCATCACACTTGACGAACGGCTCTGCGGTAGTCCTACTCATGTAAAAATACCTTAATATTAATTTTCAGCCAACTCCCTTGAATCTCCTTGGCGGTTATTCTTCCGAAAAGTAATTTCCCCGCATCCATTAAGCGAGAAAAAATCACATTATCCGCTCGCGGGACATAACCGACCTTCACACCATCTGCATTTTTGATCACGATAGCTTTTTTATCATACGGATTATCCGGCTCACGGAAAAAATCCAATTTATCGCCAATATTCAAATACGGTTCCAATTCTTCGATGCCTTCGATATGACTTGTCCCGGCGATATGGGTATCAAACAGAAAGATGTCCCTCTCAAAAGGTTGGGGGACAACCGGACTGCCACCTTCGCCATGAAACAAACCGATAATACCGGCACCTTCGTTTTTTATCAGCTCTCCCATCATCCTACCTCAGCATGGCTTGTATTCTTTCTGTATAAGCGGCTAACTGTTCATTTAATTGTCGAATGGACTCCTCAAGTTCGGCCTTTCGTGCCTCGGTCTTTTCGCGACTTTGAATAATAGGCTTCAACGTATACGGATATCTCGACTTCGCATCGGCGATTCTGTCTCGGACGGCTTGGATCAGCCCGGTAATCCGCCCTTTTTCTTTGATCAATTCCGAGATCGCATCCGGCTCATCACCCGAAAATGCAGGTTCGCTGATCATCGCATGAATGACACGCAACCCATTGAGATCACCATTCTCATACGAAGTTACGGCATTTTGGAACAGTCGAATTTTTGCTTCCTCTATGCCGGGATGCAGGTCGGGATGCAAGGCTTTTACGATCGCCCGATACAGTTTCTTTAACTCACGGGCTTCCTCATCCGATAAAACCTTCCCGTGGCTTCGCTCGATAGCCGCGTTCATCTTGTTGACCAGTTCCTCCAGTTTCGCCTGATATTCGGAAAATTCGACATCCAGAAGTGTATCGATTTCTGCCGGATCCACTTTCTCTTGGCGGTTTTTCTTCGCCTGAATCAATTCCGCTTTTCTCTTCAAACGCCGAATCGCACACTGAATTTCATAAGCCTTGTATTCAAGCCCACCGATAGTCAGCATATAAGCCATTTCAATGTTCTTGCACTCAACAAGGACAAGTTCATCCCGTTCAAGGACCAGCATCGATAATTCCGTTCGCAATTTTTCAACTTCGGATTTCAGCTTTTCAAAGTCCGGGGATACGATTACGACCGATGTCTGAGAATTTTCCGAATTTACCGGATCTTCCTTATTACTCTCTTCTCTTTCTACTTGATCCTGCCGGTAACGGTCGAAATCGAAAAAAGAAAGAAGGTCATCCCAATTTTCGGGATAGGTTTCTTCGCCGTTGATCTCCATAACCGAACCGTCGTTGTATTGAAAGGTCAGAATCCATTGTTCGCCGTCCTTAATAAAATGATTATTGAAATGTTGCGGGTAAGCCATTCGCCAGTATTCCAAATGGAGTTTATCCAAGGCATGGCGGATAGAGGTGATTTTTTCTTTTTGGTCGGTGCTCCACCCGATTTCGTCACCAAATTCATCATGTGTCGAAAAAGACGCTTCCTCATCCGAAATCCGAACATAGTGAGTATGAATGCCTATCATATTGATACGCTTGAGTTCAACTTCGGTTATTTGTTGAGAACATTTTTCAGTATCGATGTCTTTCAGGCGTTTCAACCATTTTCCCATTACGCCGGACCGCAGATAATTCATGATGATACCTTCGACAAAGTTATCATTCCGAAATGCGGCGGTAATCAGCCCTAACACTTGCTTGGCGTTTAAATCTTCCACGTCTTTGCCGGTGATTGATTTATAGCTTAATTCCACACCCATCTTGTCCAGGGTTTCCCCATATTGGCAATCCACTAACCCTGAATCATGCCATTCCGTTTCAAACTCACCATAAGGAAAATCCTCCATGAACCCGACGGTAGAACCGTTCCCGATTTTAACATCGGAAAGCCAACCGATATATTTTGTCAGCACTTTATATCGCTCGTCACACTGCGGAGCGAAAGCAATCCATTCATCGTAGATCGATCGCAGCCTGTCATCCAAATAGGTCAGAGCTTTCTCTTTGATCTCCGGCGGTACTCCGTAATATGCTTCGGCAATCGCACCGGTGATCGCTCCGATGGTATCGCTGTCTCCGCCGAGAGAAATAGCCGTCCGAATCGCATCCTCAAAGGATCTGGATTCAAGAAAACATTCAATCGCCTGCGGTACGGTCTCTTGGCAAGTCTCGTTAAAACGATATGTCGGCCGAATATCGTCTATTTTAAAATCGAGCGGATAATAATCGCGAACGATGCACTCGCGAATCTCAGATTTTCTCGCGCCTTTCCGTGCCAGATAAATAGCCACCGCGGTTGCCTGCGCGCCTTTTATACCTTCCCTATGGTTATGTGTGACAGCCGTCACAGTTTCGGCGAGACGTTCTACCTCTTGTTTGGATTCGCCGATAAACCCCGCCGGGCTCACCCGCATCGCCGCTCCGTTTCCATAGCTTTTATAGGGACGGGGATTATCGCTGAAAACCCATTGATAAAATCTGCCGCCGTAGCCGCAGTTGGGGTATTGACGCCCGATTTCCTGCATATACTTTACGCTCAAGTCTGAGAGGACCGAATAGAATTCGTCATCATAGCCATGAAGCGATCGCGGCTTTATTTTGGAAGCTTCCATAATCGCCTTCGCTACGGCAAGGGTCATAATACT
>JALHEL010000120.1 GCA_022837205.1 Leptolinea sp. | reverse complement strand
GATTGATTCCTTGACATATAGAATATTTGTTCTATAATCAGAAATATGGAACAAAAACTTTCTTTTTGCACATCTGAAATTCTGATTCGGAATATGCGTTCCCCGCTTCCTTATGGGTTGACGGTTATTCAAGGGCCTCATGCCGCCAGCGGGCTTTTACTGCAGATTTGCGCAAAGCTCGCATTGAGAGGTCCTGTGCGGATTTTAGACTGCGGGAATCGCAGCGATATGTATCAGGTTGCCAGAGAATTACGTCCGTTGACACGTGATCCGGCAACCGCTATGCAGCGAATCCACTTGTCTCGAGCTTTTACCTGCTATCAAGCGGAAGCTCTGCTGGGTCAGAACCGCGGACAATCTCAAACGCCGATTCTGATCTTTGATTTATTGGCAACATACTTAGACGAAAGCGTTTCCAAACAGGAAGCCGAACGGTTATTTGATGACACGTTGGATCATCTGCAAAAAATGAGCCAAAAAAACCCGGTATTGGTTGGGATTCGACCGTTGCCGGCGATTGCTCTTGACCGCAGCAATTTACCGTTGCGACTGCAAAAAGCCGCGGATGAATCTTTTCAGCTTATGGAGATATCACAGAAAGCGGAAACAAATGATGATCAATTGTCGTTGTTTTGAAACAGCGGAAGGAGCGATTTTATGGGAAGGACAATTCGATCTGCTACGCAAACTTGGATAGAGGAAGAGAAAGCGTTAGGACGATTTGCACGTGCTTTGCGGAAAGAAGATCAACGTGCAATGATGGAACTCATTAATCTTTCGCGGCTTCATATCGCGGAATCTTCCTATGCCAGCAACCTCTATCCGATGGATGTTTATTTAATCTCCATGCTTTTGGAGATGTTTAAAAGAGTACAGCGTGATGAAGCAACGTTGGCTGAGGTCTGTAAACATGCCGGCATCGAATTGCCGTCTGTTTCGACTGAAATTCCCGAATTCCCGGATTTGGTCGACCTGATTGAATCGCTGGATCAGGCTGATGCGTAACTGTTTTGTCTATGCAAATGCACGCCAGGGGTTGGCTGCTTGACCTTTATGAAGATGCGAACGACGGCGTTCGGCTTTGGTTTATTTTGGAAAATGATCAACGGATTTGTTTAAAACAACAATTGCCGATCACATTTTATATTTCCGGAGATTCAAAGCGTTTACATCAGTGCTGCCTCTTTCTGAAACATCTGCCGGGCATGATTGCAATGCAACGTGTCAGCAAAAAAGATGTCTTTAAAACCGAGCCGGTATGTGCATTACAAGTCGATATGGCCGACCCTGTTCATCAGCGTCAAGCATTTTTAAAGCTTAAAAAAGATTTTCCCGATTTGACTTACTATAATGCCGATCTTGCCGTACATATTCACCATGCCGCTCTTTACCAAACTTTCCCGATGGCGTTTTGTGATTTATTATACGAATCTGAAAGCGGTTTGATTCAAATGTTAAAAGTGCTTAACAGCCGTTGGGATATTACGCCTCTGCACCCCGTGTTACGAATCCTTGAAATTGCGCCCGACTGTGATCCGATCCGAAAGAAACCGGAAATGCTAAAAATATGCGACCGCCGCGGCCATAAACAAACAATTTGTTTACGGGAACCGACACTTCTTTTGGAGCATCTGAACGCATTGATAGCAGCAACCGATCCGGATATTGTGGAAACCCAATGGGGCGATGACTGGTTGTTCCCGTTGTTATTGCAGTGGGAACAGGAAACGGGAATTCCGCTGAATTTTAATCGAGACCCGGAACGAAAGCTTCGTTGGAAAAAAGAAATAACTTATTTTTCATACGGCCAAATTGTATATCGGGGACGGGAAGCGCATTTATTCGGTCGCTGCCATATCGATGTTCGCAATGCGATTATGTGGAAAGATTACGGGATGGCCGGGACATTGGAATCGGCACGGGTAACGACATTGCCGATTGAGCAGGCTTCACGTGTATCGCCCGGATCGGGAATTTCCGCCATGCAAATGATCACGGCACTGGAAGAAGACGTACTGGTTCCCGAGCAAAAGCAGCAGGTGGAATTCACAAAAACAGGACTGGATCTGATCCGCTCCGACCGGGGTGGTCTGGTTTATCAACCGCGCACCGGTTTATATTGCGACGTGGCACAAATTGATTTCACGTCGATGTATCCCGCTGTGATTATCAACGGCAATATCTCTCCGGAAGTGCCGCTTCCTCAGGGGCTGAAACCTTCCAGTCCGAATCTGGGTGTTGTTCCGTTGACTTTAAAACCGCTTTATGAAAAGCGGGTAAAAATAAAACAACGACTGTTGGAAATGCCGGATAAGGGAGGAACTGTCGCAAAGAGTTACACCGCCAGAGCCTCTGCTTTGAAGTGGCTGCTGGTAGTTTGCTTCGGATTTTTAGGTTATAAGAATGCGCGATTCGGACGAATCGAAGCACATGAGGCGGTCACTCGCGGCGGCCGCGAGGCGCTGTTGTTAGCAAAAGAGGCTTGCGAAGATTTCGGTTTCGAAGTGCTGCATTTGTTTGTCGATGCATTATGGATTCGTCAGCCGGGTTATCGGGCGGTTGCGGATTTTCAGCCGGTTCTGGATGAAATTTCTCGCAGAACCGGTATGATCATATCGTTGGACGGCATTTTTCGTTGGATCGCATTTTTACCGTCCCGCACGAATGATAATCAACCGGTGCCGAATCGCTATTTCGGTGTATTTAAAGATGGAAGCCTGAAAATTCGGGGGATTGAAGCCCGGCGGCGGGATTTACCGCGCTGGGTAATTGACACCCAAACGGATATGTTAAATTTACTGGCAAAAGCGACTGATGCTCGCCAACTCCCGGATTATTTGCCGGACGCATTTAAAATCTTTACCCATGCTTTGGATGAGCTCAACTCGGATCGGATACCGTTGGAATCATTGGTCCTGACCAATCGTATCAGCCGGGATTTGGAATTATATAAGTCACCGACGGCAGCGGTACGGGCTGCGCTTCAATTGTTCGAACAGACCGGAAAGCGCACGGATCCGGGGCAAAAGATTCGTTATCTTTATACAAAAAATGATGTTTATGCTTGGGATCGTCCCGGAACTCTTTCCCCGGATCAGATTGATAAATCAAAATATCGAGAAATGCTGGCGCGGGCCGCCGGTACGGTTTTTTATCCGTTCGGGATTGATTCGAAGCAACTTTCGGCATATGCCCATAAATCGCTTCAGTTTGAATTAAGCTTAATGAAATAAAAAAGACCAAACGTCTTTTTTTGATAGGAGTTTGGTCTTTCTGAACCGAAAAGGATCGAGATTAACGGACCGCCTTCGGATTTTCCTTATCTTCGGACGAATCAAAAATATGAAACGCTTCCATATTGAAAACCAGTTTGACTTTGTCATGAATGGAATAGTGACTGCGGGGATCTACCCGGGCAACAAACTGTGTATCGCCCGTCATACAATACAAGAAAATTTCATTCCCCATTAACTCGATTACATCGACTACCGCTTCAATCTCAGCGGTTTTGATTCCGGGCGGACAAAATTCGGGATTATGGACATTTTCAGGACGAATACCGAAGATAATTTCTTTTCCGTCATATGGTGCATAAGTATCTTTTCGATCATCCGGAATTTGAACAGTGAACGAATCCGTCACAACGTATACATTCCCTTCTTCAACTTTGATTTTTGCATTGAAAAAGTTCATGGCGGGGGAACCGATAAACCCGGCAACAAAGAGATTATCCGGTCTGTTGTACAAATTCTGCGGTGTATCCAATTGCTGAATAATTCCTTTATACATTACGGCAATTCGATCCGCCATTGTCATTGCTTCCACTTGATCATGGGTTACGTAAATGAAAGTGGTTTGAAGCCGTTGGTGTAATTTGCTGATTTCAGAACGAGTCTGAACTCTCAATTTCGCATCCAAGTTTGACAACGGTTCATCCAGGAGGAATACTTGCGGGTTACGGACGATGGCACGTCCGAGCGCAACTCTTTGGCGTTGACCGCCGGATAATTCACGCGGCTTCCGTTGTAAAAGCCTTTCCAAGCCCAAAGTCGCCGCAGCTTCATTAACACGCCGGTTTATTTCTTCTTTCGGTGTTTTGCGAAGTTTTAAACCAAAAGCCATATTATCAAAAACCGTCATGTGGGGATACAATGCGTAGGATTGAAATACCATTGCGATATCCCGATCTTTCGGAGAAATGTCGTTTACCACACGATCCCCGATTAATATTTCGCCGGATGTAACTTCTTCAAGTCCCGCGAGACATCGTAATGCGGTTGATTTGCCGCAACCCGACGGACCCACCAAAACCAAAAACTCTTTATCGTTTATTGCGAGCTGAATGTCTTTAAGTACTTCAACATCGCCAAACTTTTTCCAAACATGGTCATAAGTTACGCTTGCCATTTAATAATTCCTCCATTCCGTATGGGTATAGTGGCTTTATTAATAAAAAAGACCCCGCCATGCCGTGTGCTGCTGAGTTTTGAACCTGCTATCGCAGGACGGTTTCCCGTTTTCCAAACGCAGCCTTGGCTTTCGCCTATCGCATTGTCGGGAATACCGGAAAACCCATTTTTACTCGTGTTGGCCCAAAACCGTTTTTACAGCATCACCTGCATAGCAGGGTATGTCTGTTTTATACCATAAAAACGAATCATTGAACAGGCAAAAAGCCCTTATCTTGAAAAAGAAACCTTCTTGATTTTGCCGTCTTTTGAAACGGTTACCCGCGTAATTAATCGATCGGTCATGTTTCCCAATTTGGCATCTTTGGTAAAAACAACAACATAGTTGGGACTTTCAATATATCGCTGTCGATCGTCTTGTGATTTTGCACTTAGGATTTGCTTTTGAATGGTAAAGGAAGAAAATTCATCATTCATCCCTTCCATTTTGTACATTTCCTTTACTTCTTCATAGATCTTTTTAGCCAAGTCGGTGTCAATAGCCACTTTACTGTCCAATCGTTCATGGATCAGTTCATAACTTCTCGGAGTTTTAGCTCTTTGCATTCTGTCGGTTATATCAGCATTGTCATCTACAGCATATAACGGGTCACCCAAGAAAATAAAAGAAATTAATGTTTTCTGAATTTCTCCGTCTAATGCTCCCGAGTTGGATTCGGTTTCGGTCGCCAAGTTTTTCTTGGCACGCCTGAATGCTTCTCCGCATGAAATACCTGTCATAAGATGTTTCCAAAACAGATGAGCAAGCAAGTCCGCAGCGGTTAAAGGTAAACTCATCGCACCGTAGGCAATAACAGTTGATCCGATAAAGACACGCGTTCCTTTTCCGATCATATGTAAAGAGATTGCATTTGATTCGTTTCTGTTTAAAATTTCCGCACCGTAACAATTTTCGGCAAAAACAACTTTCGGTGTCTTAGTAACAGGTTGAAGATTTTGAATTTGTAAAGCGACCGGTATCATGGGAATGGCAGAGGTATCTTTTGAATCTTTTTGTCCGTACCAATTCGGCTGGCCCTTTATCCCATGAAGATTAAAATATCCGAAATCGATCCCTTCCAGACGGGAGGAAGGAAAATTGGTTGCCATGGTCGGAGGAGAAACCAACATCTCTGAACTGTCCGTCAGATTACGGTAGATCGCAACGGACGGACGTTGCCAAACGGAACAGCAATATCCGAAGCTTTTCACTCCCTTCTTGATTTTGGCACCGCGAGGAGCTTTTGCGGATTTTCTCTTTGATCGGGATTGTTCCTGTTCATATTTTGCTATGTGATAGTTCTGAATTGAACGAAGTTGACTCAACAATAAGCCGGGGTCATCGGAACTGTCACCCGGAATTCGTCCCACCTGCCATTGCTGATCATAGTATCGGGATGAATCCGGGCTTCCGTACGGAGCATCTGAACAGATTGATAAATCATCATCCATTGCCGGATTTGATAACTTGAAAAACGGAACGACATCATGTCCGCCGACGATCAATAACGCTCCGATCATCGAACCTTTTTGTGCGAGTGATTCGTCTAATTTAATAATCGAGTTTCGGATAGATTGCGGATCCAAAACCGTTTTGCTGTTTGCTTGGAATTCATCCGGATAAAATACCATCGCATTCCAGCCGTTTCGATTTTCAATCGCATCTGCGGCGGATCGCATTTCTTGATCGATAAAATCTTTATTGTTTTTCCCGTATTTTGCCGTCAATCCCGCAACGGTCGATAATATTACATAAACGGGAAAGCGTTCGTCCGCGTCATCGGGATCTAATTTGTAAATAAATTCCTTAATCGAGTCGATGGTTTCAGTTTGTTTTTCCCATCTCCCTGTAAATATTTTTTTTAAAAAGCCGATTAATGAAGATAAATTGCCGTTAGAAGTAATAAGTGTCTTCATTTCTTTTTGAGGAGAGATTTTTTCTCTGTCCGAAAGCTCGGATTCCTCTTGTTTGATCATTGATTCATCCGCAATTGCAATAGGATTCGGCAATGATTCATCATTCTTTTCCGGCGCTTCCATAAATACATCTTTTGCATCGGCAGCCGTTATGAGTTCATCCGAACGGTTCGATAATTTTGAATCCGAATCACTCCATGAAATATTAATCGTATGATCCAATCTCGCTTTTTTACCGACTTTCAACGGGATTTGAATTTTTGAAACATCAATCGAAAGAGCAGCCGAATCAATCCAAAGATCCTTATATACGTTGTTTTCTTTCCAAGTTCGGTTGGCAACCTGGCCGAGCAGATCATTTTCCAAGGTGGAATGAATAAGTTTGGTTCCTTCTTCAACGTTACCCATCTTGTTCATCACATCACCCAGCAAAAGTTTGAATTGAATCGCGTTCGGCCAACGGCGGGTATAAATTTTCATCAACCGAAAATATGATTCGAGATCTTTCTGTTGATCACTGTTCAGAGAAAAATGTATAGCCGTAATAATGTCAAAATCATCGACGTCGTCAATACATTCCAAATTCTTTTCGGTTAATCCTCTATTAAAAAATCCGAAAATATTTTTATTACGAGAACCTTCTTTACCTTTTTGATAGCTTTTTATTAATTTCATCCGGCTGAGAGCGATTTTCTTATCTTCGCTGTTTTCCGGATACAAAACAGACAGCAATGCCCATACTTCAAAGAATTCCGGATCATATTTCAAAATAATTTCGCTTAACCGTATGGCTTCATTTGTTTTCCCGGATTTATAAAGAACTATTGCCAGACGGTATCTGATCCATAAATCATTTGGAAATTCCTTTAACCAAGCAATTAACAATTTTCTTGCACAATCAAAATTTCCAAGTTGAAAAGCTGCATTTGATAAATCTATTAATTGAGTTCGGTTAATCTTCGCTTTTTCCATTCAAGGGCCTGTCTTATTATGAAGTTAAAGTAAAAAGAGATAACACAAAGCTGCAAGAATAAAACCGATCAGAACCAAAGATAATCCCACCCCGCGCTTTGTTTCGATCAGTGTGTTTAATTCTCGGATTAAAGTACTGGCATTACCGAGCGCTCCGCTCATTTCATCTGTAAAACCTTTTGAAGACAACTTCGCGGCTTGTTTTTGAATCTCCTGAGCATTTTTTGAAAAAACGCTGGAAATGATTATGACAATTCCCATAATTATCGCTATACAACTGACAATGAACAGAACGATTCCGGCTATTGAGAAGGTAATAGAAGTATTAATCATAATTTGACGACCCTCCCTTTATTCGAATTTTGCGATGTCCGCTGGAATATCGCATAAATTGATCGTATCTCCTTCACAAAAAATGCTTGCACGTTCAATAGCATTTTTTAGTTCGCGAATATTACCGGGCCATGAATAATTCTGAAATGCTCGGAGAACCGGTTCAGATACCTTGGTTATATTCACTCCCCTTTCTGCACTGATAGACTTTACGAAAAACCCGATCAGCTCAGGAAGGTCTTCTTTTCTTTCACGTAAAGGCGGAATCTCGATATCGACTATGCGCAATCTGTAATATAAATCCTCCCGAAAATCACCTTTTTCAATCATCTCGGGAATATTTCGATTCGAAGCGGCAACAATTTGCACATCAACGGGTATTTCTTTGGTGCCTCCCACATGCCTGACTTTCTTTTCTTCTATGGCGCGTAACAATTTTGACTGCATATCCATGCTCATTGAGGAGATTTCATCCAAAAATAGAATGCCGCCATCAGCCACTTCAAATAAACCGGGTTTTCTCTTTTCGGCATTTGTAAAAGCACCGGCTTCATATCCAAACAACTCAGATTCAAGAATTGTTGGTTGAATCGCAGCACAATTGATGGGTACCAGCAGTTTGTTCGCTCTCGGGCCGTTCTGATGAATAAATTTAGCCAGAACCTCTTTACCGGTACCTGTTTCGCCTCCGATCAAAATAGAAACCTGAGCTTTCGCCGCAAGTTGAGCATCTTTAAATATCCGTTTCATTTTTTCATTCTGTCCGACGACGAATGAAAAATCTTTTTTATAGGCACCCATTAAACTTTCAATTTCTTTTTGAAGCCGAATAACATCCTCTGCGCGTTTTAAAGTTGCCTCCAACAGCGGAAAGCTTACCGGCTTCGAAAGAAAATCAAAAGCACCGTTTTTCATTGCGTCAACAGCCATTTCAACTTCACCGTATGCGGTTATTAAAATAGTTTTCGGTGTCGGACGAATTCGATTAATGTCATAAAGAAGATCAGGCCCGTATTCCTTGCCGACCTGAACATCCAACATGATGATATCGACCGGTTGACGGTTGAGAATTTCGCGAGCTTCGCTTAAAGATGCGGCATCCAGTATTTCATAGTTAACATCTCTCGAAAGATATTGTTTAATCCCTTCTCGAAAATTTTCTTCATCGTCTACCACTAAAACAGTAAAATCCATCCTCTTATACTCCCGTACTGATCGGTAAGGTAATTTCAAAAACGGTACCGCCGGGGTATGATTTTACTTGTATTGTCCCCTTATGTGAGGTGATAATACGTTTGCTGACTGCAAGTCCCCAACCGTTTCCTTTTTTCTTTGAAGTAACAAAAGGTTCAAAAATATGATCAATTATTTCATCCGGAATTCCCGGACCGTTATCGGAAACTGATATTTGAACCTGTTTCCTCCCTGTCTTTGAATCATGCAAACTGATTTTGAAAGAAATAACCCCACCCTTATTATCGAATGCATCGATCGCATTTCCGATCAGGTTGTTGAATACTTGTTCCATGGAACGCGGGTCGATCAATACTTTTGGCAAATTTTCGGGTGCGCTGAAAAAAGTTTTGATATTCGCTCGCGCAAAATTCAATTTCCAGCGTTCGATTATGTCATTGATATACTGCTCCAAATCTATTTCTTCCAAATTCAGCTTGAGTGGTTTGGAAAACGCCAGAATATTATTAACCAGCACGGAAACTCTTGAACAATCTTCCTCAATTCGATTTACTGCTTGATAAATATCACTTTGTTCATCCGTTAAACTCTTTATATTCTGAATCCAGATATTCATATTGTTGATCGGATTTCGAATTTCATGGGCTAATAAAGATGCAAAATCACCTAAAAATGCTCGTTGGGTAAGTTGTTCTGTTTTTAGACGGCTCTCCTCGGATTCTGATACATCGGTTAAGACAAAAATTGTATAGCTGTTTTTTTCATCAAAATCAAGCGTTGAAATCCGGAGATGACAAGGGAAGCTTTCTCCGCTTCGACGATGTAAATATTGTATGAAAGGTGTTTCATCCGAGTTATTTTCCGATGAAGATAATGTTTGGACGATCTTTCTGACCCCTTCATTTGTTACCAGAAGATCATCTAAAGGGTGTCCGACAACATCGGAAGGAGCAAAACCGAACATGATCGATGATATTTGATTGATATATACGATTTGATATTCATTATTGGTAATAATGATGCCTTCTGAGATATTATCGATAATCTGATGATTTAATGAATTTTGGAATTCGCATTGATACAACGACTTAGTCATCTCCATATTTTCGAATAAACCCTGAAAATATATACTCAGGATTTCAAGAACCGTCTGATAAAAATCCAGACGATATAAAGCGCTGTCCTGAAACCGGAGAATGAAATAGCCGATTCTTTGTTCGGAATTTGACACGGGAAATATTTTAAAATGAATGGGACTCCCCGCAAATTCATCGGAAACATCACTTAACCTGTCTCCCTCAAAAGAAGAAAAATGACTTAGATTTTCTTCAATATAGGGATAGATTGATTTTGACATGATATTCTTTTGCAACCGGTCATAAAGGTCATATTGCTCGAAAATGGGTTCGGGAATAAATCCGAATTCGGAAAGGCCTAATTCTACCGAAGTCATGTCCATGAATGATTCAAAACCCTCCAAAAAATCAGTCCTTGAACAGAAAGTGACCGAAGCATTTCCGATAATATG
>JALHEL010000581.1 GCA_022837205.1 Leptolinea sp. | reverse complement strand
TTCACTCCGATTTCATGCTATACTGAAAATATCTTAAGATTCAATGAAACGTTGCGGAGAAGAGTGAATGCTAAATCATCGACATGACCTGATGTACGGGGATATCAAGTTGTTCAGCGGCACCAGTTGTGAACCGCTCGCACAAAAAATCGCGGATTATATCGGGATCCCTTTGTGCGAGAGAAAGATCATCGAGTTCGCCAATGAAAATCTTTTTGTTCAGTTGGGAGGCAGCGTTCGGGGTCAGGATTGCTATGTGATTCAAACCACTTCCAGACCGGTTCATCGCAATCTGATGGAGCTGCTAATTCTGATTCAGACGCTTAAGTTGGATTCCGCCGCCCGCATTACGGCGGTCGTTCCGTATTTTTGCTATGCCAGGTCCGATAAGAAAGATCAGCCGCGCGTGCCGATTACAGCCAAATTGGTGGCCGATATGATCGAAGTGGCCGGCGCGGATCGCTATATTTTGGTGGATTTGCATGCCGGACAGATCCAGGGATTTTTCAATATTCCGGGGGATGCGCTGACGGCTTATCACCAAATGATCTTGAATCTCCGCGACCTGAAGAAGAATATGATCAATCCGGTTGTGGTCTCGACGGATTTGGGCTTCGCAAAAAGAGCCCGCAATATCGCGGCGAAGTTGGAAACGCCGCTGGCTTTCATCGAGAAAAGACGGACGGGGAATGACAGCAGCACCGAAGCGCTGACTGTGATCGGCGAGGTCGAAAATCGGGACGTGATTTTGGTGGATGATGAAATCGATACCGGCAGTTCGATGGTAAATGCGATCAATCTTTGCAAGAAACTCGGCGCACGCGATATTTATGTGAATTTTGTCCATCCGGTTTTCTCCGCCAACGCGGTGCAACGGCTGGCGGAAGCCCCTGCCAAGCTCTATATTACGACGGATACCATTCCGATTCCGCAGGAATCGATGGATCTGCTGGGCGATCGGCTGATGATCCTTTCGGTTTCACAGTTGTTGGGCGAGGTGATTCATCGGGCGAATCGCGGAGT
>JALHEL010000119.1 GCA_022837205.1 Leptolinea sp. | reverse complement strand
GGCGAATATAAAGACAAACAATCCTACATGCCCTCGTAAGGTTCGTATTAAATATGGATTGGGAAAGCCTGCAACTGCGATAAATATTAAATGGAATAGATTAAAGGGATGATCTGTTCGGTCAAAAATCAATAAGAATCCGAATAAAAAAAGGCTCAAGACCATAGCCATATTTGCAAAAATATATGACCAGACATTGATACCGAAAAAAGCACTGCCAAGCGCATAAAAAGGGATCTCGGTAAAAGTAAAAGGCGCATCCGTAAGATGCCAGCCTTTTAGAATAATATTCCCATTAAGAATATCATTTGCCTCCAACACCAGAGAGGCAAAATCGGAATCCATTGGCACTTGTGCAAATGCAAAGAAAAGATAAATCCCGTAAATAGCGAAAAAAATGAATAAAAGGATGAGGGGTAAAATATTCTTTCTCTCTCCGCTTTTTACCATAAATTTATTTTTCTCCATCATCAATGATTATTTAGAAAACTATTTTATAATAAATCCCGCTATAAAGAATAAAAAAGTAATGATTCCACCGCTGCTCCAGATCAGTTCAGCTATCCGTTTCAATTTATCCGATTTATAAAGCCGAACACCGATGCCCATATCGATAACCCAGAAAACTCCGGCAAGAAACGGAAGAATCAGAATATTGCGTATCGGAAATGCCGTTTCATTCGTGGAACTGATACGGGAATTTTCCAAACCGGAAAAACGAAAACCGACCCAAAGGAACATCAGGACAAGAAAAACAGCTGAAAAAACAAAAGAACGTCTGGCGATATGATTTTCCCAAGAAGCGGCAATCCAATCCGCGGGTCGAATGGTTTGATGAGTGGGTTCAAAAACAGATCCCATTTGCAGCACACGTTGGAAGCCGTCCAAAAATTCCTTTGGGTCAGCCGGAGAAATACCATAAATGCCTTTTGATGTTCCCACAAATATCATTTTCTTTGTATCGGAAGCCATAAACTCGATTGTTTCACCCGAAGCGGTATGGACTTTTCCGAGGTAGGCACCGGGCATCGGTAAAAATGGCCAGGGAATTTCTTCCGGCATTTCTTGGGGCGTATGGACCCAGTTGATTTCGGATAGAGGAATAATTTCCTGCCGTAATCCCCACTTGATTTGTAGTCGATCTCGCGTTAATGTGTAGGAAGAAGAAAGCAAACCGTAACACCGATACAAAATAAAAGCAACCGGAACCAAAAATAAAATCGAAAGAATAAAAGACAGAAAAAAAACCGGACCGGGTTCCTGTCGCGGAAAGAAAGTGAACCCGAAAATACTGATTCCCAAAAACAATAAAAATAAAGAAACCAGGACAATTAACCCCAAAAATCGATCGGGAAAGAAAATGAATTCATTCGTTTTTTTCTTCGAGGGTTTCATCTTTAGGAATTGAGAATTACAGGATTTGTCGTAAAGCGGATGCGATTTCCTGTACTTGTTCTTCGGTCATCTTTCCGGAAAATGGTAATGCCAATCCCCTTTCTCCCAGATCTTCCGTAACCGGAAATCTGCCTTTCTGATACCCGAATTTTTCTCGAATATAGGGTTGAAAATGGATAGGTGAAAAATAAGGACGAACCGGAATTCCCAATGCCTCTAATTTTTCCGATAGGGATTTTCGATCGATCCCACGGTCCAACCGGATCACATAAACGAACCAACTGCTGCGGGTGGTGGTAGGGGCAACCACCGGACAGGTAATTCCGGGGACAGAAGAAAGTTCAGCCCGGTACCAATCGGCAACCCGCTGGCGGGCGGCCATCAGTTCCTGGATTCGCTTCATCTGGGCTGCTCCCAGCGCGGCACTTAATTCATCCATGCGGTAGTTATATCCTAAATAGGTATGTTCTAACCAAGTGTCTCCCGGAGCGCGTCCCTGATTCCGCATTGCGCGGATTTTATCGGCATCTTCGTCATGGTTGGTAATTACCAAACCGCCTTCTCCCGTAGTGATTTGTTTATTGGGATAAAACGCGAAGACTCCGAAATCTCCCAGTGTCCCCGCTTTTCGATTTTTGTATTCGGCGCCCAATGCTTCGCAAGAATCTTCGATGACTTTCAACTGAAACGGATCGGTGATTGTTCTCAATGCATCAAAATCAGCCGGTTGGCCAAATACATCGATCGCGATCATGCCTTTCAACTGCCCCGAATCGGATACTCCTTTCGGAGGTAACCATTTTTGTGCGGCCGCACGAGAAAAAGTCAAATCATGAACAGCCTGTTCGACCTGTTGAGGATCAATATTCCCTGTCATCGGATCCACATCTACAAAAATCGGTGTAATTCGTTCATATAAGAGAACATTTGTGGAAGATACAAATGAAAAAGGAGAGGTAATTACCCAGTCGTTATCTCCCCAACCTGCTGCGCGAACACTTAAATGAAGACCAGCGGTGCCCGAACTGACCGCGATTGCATGAGCGGATCCGGTAAATTCTCGCAAAGAATTTTCGAATTCATTCAGATACGGTCCCATACTCAGGTATGTGGTACGCAGGACAGAATTGACTGCCTCTCTTTCCGATTCGGTAATATCCGGTTGTGACATCGGAATGCTAAATTTTTTCAAATAATCCATGTATAACTCCTAAAAGGAAGGATAGGGGAGATTCGAATTTGAAGGGGGCTGCGGTTCGATAATCACTTTATCTTCCATTCGAACCTGACCCCGTAAAAAAGCGCCCTCTTCGGTGGAAAAGCCTACGACGCTGACATCTCCCCAAACCCGGCCGGTGCTGCGAATCTCGAGCTTTTCGGCTGTGATATTTCCTCGAACCGTACCGGCAACGATTACGGTGTTTGCGCGCAGATTGTTACAAGTGACTCGGCCGGTCTCCCCGATCACGACCATTCCTTGAATCTGAATCTCACCCTCGAACGTACCCTCGATACGAATCCCTCCGCTTCCGCGCAGGTTCCCGCGCCAAATGATACCGGGTCCGAGAATGGAAGTGACCCGTTCGATTGTCGGACTGGCTTGTTGCGGCGAACCGGATGGATTCTTTTTAAACATCAGGCAATTTTCCTATATTCTTTCGGATTCGTGTCACGATGCGAAAACGGATTAGGCCAAATCTGTCCGGCATATATCCGTGCATGAGGGGGAACGTCCGATTTAACCACCGCGCTGTTGCCGATCAACGCTTCGGCACCGATGCGGACATTAATATTAATGGTGACTCCCATACCGATCTGAGCGAAGTCGTCGACTTTGACTCCCCCGGCAAGTAATGCTCCCGGGGAAAGGTTTACACATTTTCCGATGTGACAATCATGTGAAACGACAACGCCGGCATTGATGAGTGTTCCAAAACCGATTTGAGCCGCACTGCTGATATACGACTGCGGCAGAATCTGGATTCCGTTTTCAAGTTCGGCACTGGGTTCTATGAATGCGGTCGGATGAATTAAGGTTGGAAAGTCGTAGCCGGCCGCAATGAGTCGTTCGAATACATTCCAGCGGATTTTATAATCTCCTATTCCGCCTACGGTATTGACAACCGAGTGAATCCCTTCCACTTTTAATGATTCCAAAACCGATCCGTTTCCGATAACGGGAATCCCCGAAATAACCGTTCCCGGCTCAATTCCATCGTCGACAATGCCGGCGATTTGCCAGGTGTCCAAAGATCGAAGGATATCAATTACGGTTTTGGCATGTCCCCCACCGCCATAAATTATAATTTTTTCTCGCATATCTGTATTTTACTTGAAATCCGTTGAGATGATCGCGGAGAAACGGATAATCAACGGCAGGCGATGATTTTTCTATCTGATTTCTCCGTTTTTTTCAAATAAAAAACAGTGATATATTTAATCTGCTTAAAAAAGAATCCTTTTTATCAACCAGGAGCGAAATCTATGGCCATTAATTTTGGAACAGACGGATGGCGGGCAGTTATTTCCGATACGTTTACTTTTGCGAATTTGCGTGTCGTTTCACAGGCGGTTGCGGATGCGGTGAAGTCTACCGCTTGGGAAGATTTGTCAAAAGGAGCGGAGATTGCCAATAAAGATCGCATTGTTGTCGGTTATGATACCCGATTTTTATCGGATCGTTATGCAAAAGAGGTGGCACGGGTTCTGGCTGCCAACGGGTTTAAAGTCTTTCTAAGTCAATCCGATGCCGCGACACCGGTTATATCGTTTGCGACGAAACAATTGGGAGCGATTGCCGGCGTAATGATCACCGCTTCGCATAATGCTCCGCGCTATAACGGTGTTAAATTGAAAGCCGCTTACGGGGGAGGCGCTCTTCCCGAACAATGCAAATTAGTGGAAGTCTATTTGATGGACAACGAAACATTGGGTCGCGGACCAAACTTGTTGGAGTATGACAAAGCCCGTGAATTGGGTTTGATTACCACGTTCAATCCTCTCCTCGAATACAGCCATCATATTCGAAAATTAATAGATTTCGACACAATCGCCGAAGCAAAAGACTTGCGGATCGTTGTGGATTCCATGTATGGTTCCGGTCGCGGAGTGATTCGTAATCTGTTAGGCGGGACCGGCGTGGAAGTCAATGAAATCCGAGCCGAATTGAATCCGGGTTTCGGAGGGGTTCATCCGGAGCCGATTTACCGTAATTTGGGTGCGCTTGCCAGCGCCTTAGCGGCCGGGTTGGGAAATTTGGGGTTGGCTACGGATGGGGATGCGGATCGGATCGGCGCGATGGATGAACGGGGGAATTTTATTGATCCTCATAAAATCATGGCACTCTCGATTAAGTATCTCCATGAAAAACGCGGCTTGAGCGGAGCATTGGTACGAACGGTTTCTACCACCCGGATGATCGATTGCTTAGGTAAAAAATACGGATTGGAAGTTTTTGAGACACCGGTCGGTTTCAATCATATTTCCGATCATATGATGGAGCGGGATGTGTTAATCGGCGGTGAAGAATCCGGCGGAATTTCGTTCAAGGGTCATATTCCGGAAGGTGACGGTATCATTATGGGATTGTTAATCACAGAAATGGTTGCCGCTTACCATGCGACATTGGGCGAATTGGTCCGGCAGCTTGAGGATGAAATCGGAGCTTTCTATTATGATCGGACAGATTTACGCCTCAAACACCCCGTGGCAAAGGATGAAATGATTAAATCGTTGGTAAATAACGCACCCGCTTCAATCGGCGGCGAGACGATTCAGCAAATCAGCACGCTGGATGGTGTCAAGTACATCATGGCGGATGATTCTTGGTTATTAATTCGCCCGTCCGGAACGGAGCCGGTCTTGCGAGTGTACGCCGAAGGTCGATCGCCGCAGATGGTCAAAGAATTGCTCGGCTTCGGGAATACGGTTGCCGAAACGGTAAAATAGCGTTTATAAATAAATTTAACCCAACGAGTCCGATTTGTTCCATAGAAAATCGGACTCGTTTTGATTGTAAGATGCACCCCTTTATAAGGAGTGATTAATTGATAGAAAAGATTCTATATTTTAGCGGAATAACTTATGTTTAATTCTTAACAGGAAAAGGAAAAGATTCCCAGGAATTAGCGTACATAAATAGATCCAAATGAAAGATAAAAAATTCTTTGTATTGACAAAGGATGATTTTAGCAGTTTTCTTGCATGCTTATTTTCACCTTTTTTTAAGTGTTCAATAGCGCCGTTGATTTGTTGCTTTGCGATGAATGCTTTAGCGGAACGGATATATAGAGGAGGAATCTCGCCTCTGTCGAGGGAATTCTTCAATTGAATTGAGGGATAGTAATCCTCAGGCATACTCTCATACAATAAAGAAGATCTGTTTTCAGCTTCATAGTGATAAATTGAATAAGGCTTATTAACAAATGCAATCTTAGAATGAAAAGATAAACGAATCCAGGTATCCACGTCGCAACCGTAACGAACTCCCTCATGAAAACCGCCTACCCTTTCTAAAGCGGATTTCGATACCGCTATCGACGAAGCGTTAAATGGATAG
>JALHEL010000118.1 GCA_022837205.1 Leptolinea sp. | reverse complement strand
GTTCGGGAGTAAAAAAGATCGTCATGCAAAAATTGGTCAGGGGACGATCGGGTTGGATGCTATTATTCGTTTTATCAATCATCCGCTATTAAAAAATTTACCGTTTTACTTAGAGACCCCTAATGATGTTCCAGGATATGCCGAAGAAATAAAGATATTGCGGCAAGCTTATAATGGATAAATAAATTAATAAAAAATGCCGGATCTTTTTTTTCGTCCGGCATTTTTCTTTTTAACAGTTGAGAAGATTATTTATCTTGTAGTGCCGCGACGCCGGGAAGAACAATACCCTCGAGCATTTCAAGAGAAGCTCCACCGCCCGTTGAAATATGAGTGATTTTATCCGCGAGACCGGATTCCTGAATTGCAGCCACAGAATCTCCTCCGCCGATAATGGAAATAGAATTACTTTCCGCAACTGCTTTTGCGATTTCAAATGTCCCTTTCGCAAAATTAGGCATTTCGAAGACACCCATCGGACCGTTCCATACCACTGTGGCGGCATTTTTAATCAGGTTGCTGAAAACCTTTATGGTTTCAGGACCGATATCTAACACACGCCAGCCGGCAGGAACATTCCCAACAGGAATAGTTTTTCTTTCAGCGTTGTTATCAAAAGCATTGGCTATAACCATATCAACCGGCAACACTAATTTGTTACTGCCCATGTTTAAAATCTCTTTAGCGGTTTCCACTGCCTCATCCTCAACCAGAGAATCAGCCATATCAAATCCTTGTGCTTTAAAAAAGGTATTTGCCATTCCGCCGCCGATGAGAACTTTATCCGCTTTGTTCAGCAGATTTTTAATCACGCCGATTTTATCCGAGATTTTAGCGCCGCCTAAAATTGCGACAAACGGGCGTTTCGGATTTTCCACGGCTCCAGAAAGGTATTGTATTTCCTTTTCCAAAAGAAAGCCGGCTACTCCGGGCTTGAAATGAGTAACTCCTTCGGTTGAGGCATGGGCTCGATGTGCGGTTCCGAAAGCGTCATTAACATAGATATCAGCTAAATCTGCCAATTGCTTTGCCATTTCCAAGTCATTTTTTTCCTCTTCGGGATGAAAACGGGTATTTTCGAGAACCAGTACTTCACCCGGCTTTAAATTTTCAGCCGCTTTCTTTGCCGGTTCACCGATGCAATCCGAAGCAAAATAGACCTTATTGGGAATTAATGTTCCGAGATATTCGGCAACAGGTTTCAAAGAATATTTTTCTTCCGGACCGTTTTTAGGACGTCCGAGATGTGAGCAAAGGATGACAGCGGCACCCTGATCTAAAAGATACTGAATTGTCGGTAAAGCTCCGCGAATTCGAGTATCATCACCGACTTGTCCATCTTTGATGGGAACATTGAAGTCAACTCTGACAAGAACTTTTTTCCCTTTTACATCAATATCGCGTATGGTCTTCTTATTAAACATGTTCGTTTCCCTTTCTTCTGAATAACGATAAGTTTTTATCAAGCAAATCAGCGACTTATAAGAAAAAATGATCGGCTGAAAGTTTTTGCAGTTCCGATCATTTTCTCTTTCAAGTTCCCGCACTTTTTGATGCGGATAACATTTTTATTCCTTCAAAACATTCAGATGAATCAGAGACTCTTCGACATCATCAAAGCCAGATCACAAGCTCGGTTCGAATAGCCCCATTCATTGTCATACCAAGATACAATCTTGAGCATCTTTCCGCCCATTACGGATGTCTGCATCAAATCTACAATTGAAGATCGAGAATCACCGCGGAAATCAGTCGAAACCAACGGATCGGCATATGTCCCTTCGGTAACTCCTAAAATGCCTTTTAATCTTCCTTTGCCAGCCATGCTGCGGAATAAATCATTTACTTCTTCAACCGTTGTTGATTTAGAGATATTGCAAACGAAATCGACGATTGATACAGTCGGAGTCGGAACTCGTAACGAATAACCGTCAAACCGTCCTTTTAGCTCGGGAATGACCAATGCCACCGCTTTCGCAGCTCCGGTTGTAGTCGGAATAATATTCAAACCGGCAGCGCGTGAACGACGCATTTCCTTCTTATGACCTTGATCCAAGATAACCTGATCATTCGTATAGCTGTGAATCGTGGTCATCAAACCATATTCGATACCAAACGCATCATTGATAATTTTTGCAACCGGTGCTAAACAATTTGTTGTACAGGAAGCATTAGAAACCACATGATGTTTCGCCGGATCATATTTATCATCATTAACTCCCATGACAATGGTGATATCTTCATTTTTTGCCGGGGCTGAAATGATAACTTTCTTTGCTCCGCCTTTTGTTATATGAACATTGGCACCGGGTTTCCCTTTTTCGGGATCACCGATTGCATCTGTGAATATACCGGTAGATTCGACGACGATATCGACACCCAAGTCTTTCCAAGGAAGAGCTCCGGGATCTTTTTCGGCAAAAACTTTAATCGTCTTGCCATTAATGACCAGATCGTTGCCTACGACATCAACGGATCCGTCAAATTTTCCATAGGTTGAATCATATTTGAAAAGATGTGCATTGGTTTTTGTATCAAAAAGATCATTAATAGCTACTACTTCCAATTCATCCGAATAATTATCGATGAATGATTTGAGAACCTGTCGGCCGATTCGTCCAAAACCATTAATACCTACCTGAACTTTCATTGATTCCTCCAAAATTGCATAAAAGATTAAAATTTATTTAATGAGCCACTAATTTTCCGTGGAACCTAATTCTTTATAAGCTTTTAAAAGAGCTTCCGCAACTTTATTTGAGTCGTGCCTCCAAGGATATGCTTTATCGATAAGATCATCTTGAAAAACACGATATTCTCTTAAAATTGACTCCTCAATTTTAACCCAGGAAATATTTTTGGATTCTGCTGCCTCGTGATAATTATTACAAACTACACCGTCAATCACGACATCTGGAATTGCATTATGGATGACTTTAACATGATCATAACAGGTGAAATTAGTCGTTTCGCCGGGTTGAGTGGAAACATTGCATACATAAATAATCTTTCCGTGGCTTGCTTTTAATGCCTGAGCAATACCGTTAACTCTTAAATTCGGAAGAACACTTGTATAAAGACTGCCGGGACCCAATGCGATTAGATCCGCAGCTAATATTGCTTTAATGGCTTCCGGATTGGCGATTACATTTTTCGGTTCAATTTCAAGGTTGCAAATCGTGCCGTTTTTTTCTGTGATATTGGATTCTCCGAAAACTCGAATGCACTCTTTTTTCCCGTTGTTTTCAATTTCAACATCCGCAACGAGGTTGACATCTTCCAATGTAGAGGGAGTAACCTTCCCGTGAATCGCAAGAATCCTGGTTAATTCTTGAATTCCCAGTTCAAAACTTCCTGTAATGTTTGCCAAAGCGGTCAAAAGTAAATTTCCTAAATTATGACCTCCAACACTTGTTTCCGAAGAAAAGCGATATTGAAGAACTTGGGATAAAAACTCTTCATCATCCGATAGAGCGGCGAGGCAGTTTCGAATATCACCGGGAGGAAGAACACCCAGATCTCGCCTGAGAGCGCCGGAAGAACCTCCGTCATCCGAGACGGTAACAACCGCGGTAATATTTTCTGAAATTCTTTTTAACCCACGGAGAATGGTTGACAAACCATGTCCACCTCCGATTACAACTATCTTCGTGTCGTGGTCCATTTTGGGATATTTATCGAACTGATTATGATCTTCCATTGGTCCAAATAATAGCATTCAAAAGATCGAATGTAAAGACCTGACAAACACATCCTCATTTATTTATAAATATATTCCTGAACTCGGGAAAGATCATTGAAAAGAAAATAAAGATTTGATGAGAAGAATATTTTAGAATCCGGTTTCGCGATTATTCCCATCCGGAACGCAAATTGCCGGAACTGACCTGATATAATAACAAAAAAAGTCGAGGTTTCTATGAACGTGAATAGTTATAAATATGATGATGAATATGATCAATATACAGATCCATATAATTGTGATTTGGAAATGATAATCGAAGAGGCTGAAGGATATCAAGTTATAACAACTTATAATGCAGAGGGTGTGATTGTAGATGTTCAAGCTCATTCCGCAGAAGAAAGTGCGGAAAAATCATCGGTTGAAAAACTGGCGGAACTGATTGATCATACGTTGTTAAAAGCGGATGCGACACCGGATCAAATTATGACTTTGTGCAAAGAGGCACGTGAAAATCATTTTGCCTCCGTTTGTGTCAATTCTTGTTGGACGAGATTGTGCGCTGAAATTCTTCGGGGCAGCGGTGTGAAAGTTTGTTCTGTTGTCGGATTTCCTCTCGGCGCTATGATTCCGGAAGCAAAAGCATTCGAAGCGGAATGCGCTTTAGAAAACGGCGCATCGGAAATCGACATGGTGATAAATATCGGTGCTTTGAAAGGACGGGATTTGCGTTTGGTTTCAAAGGATATTCAAGGTGTCGTTGAAATCGCTCATCAATCTGGAGCCATTGTAAAAGTGATTATCGAAACTTGTCTTTTAACCGAAGAAGAAAAAATCATTGCTTGCTTGATATGTAAAACCGCGAACGCTGATTTTGTAAAAACTTCAACCGGTTTTTCGACGGGAGGCGCAAAAGTTGAAGATATAGAATTGATGCGCCGTGTAGTCGGTGATGAAATGGGTGTAAAAGCTGCCGGCGGAATTCATACCAGAGAAGAAGCGGAAAAAATGATTGCAGCCGGTGCGACGCGTATTGGAGCAAGTGCGGGAGTAAAAATTATCCATGAATGAATCGTCCGAAAAACTTTATTATGGAAATATCGAATCTGACGGCATTAAATTGCATTATGCCAGGACAAGTTTAGGGCTTCGGCCGGTTGTATTTTTACACGGGATGACGGATAACGGCTCTATTTGGGGACAGTTAGCTGCCGCCTTATATCAGAAATATGATATCTTTCTTCCAGATGCTCGCGGGCATGGTCTTTCGCAAGGAGGAGATATTGAATATTCGTTAACAGCAATGACCGATGATGCGGCGAATTTTATTCGATTGCTGGAATTGGATCGGCCGGTTGTGATTGGTCACTCGATGGGTGCATCTGTTGCCGGGAATCTTGCGGCGGAATATCCGAATTTGGTGAGAGCGATTATATTAATCGATCCGACATGGTATGATGCAGAATATTTAACTGCCGAATTTGCGAGACAAGTTATTTCCGAATTTGAAAAAGCATATGAAGAATATCATCAATTATCGGGAATTGAGATGATTGAATATGCAAAACGGCATCATCCGAATTGGTCGGAATCTGATATTTTGCCTTGGGCAAAATCAAAGCAGCAATATGATCGCAGAATAATCGGGATGATCCCGACATTGGCAGAAAGTTGGTCTCAGATTACCTCAAGAATAAATATTCCCGCTTTAATAATGACCGGTGATCCGCAAAAAGGTTCTATTGTTTCACAAAAAGTATCAGAAGAACTTTTAATGAAACATTCCAACTGGAAATCGATTTATTTTGAAGATGCCGGTCATAATATACAACGCGATCAATTTGAAAAATCCAGAGATGCGATCGTTAAGTATTTAGCTGAAATATACTCATAAGGTAAATATAAGCAGATGTGCGGTCGGTTTTCACTTATGGTTCAGTTGAGCGATTTACAGCTCGAGTTCGGACTCGAAAGAATGCCGTCGTCTTTTACGCCTTCAGATAATATCTCACCCGGAAGTAATATACCGGTTATAACGAATCAAAATCCCGATACCTTGGATTATTTTTATTGGGGATTGATTCCGGCTTGGGCAAAAGATATTTCTATCGCCAGAAATACGTTTAATGCGCGAGCGGAAACGCTGTCGGAAAAACCGTCTTTTAAAAATGCGTTCAAGAGAAGGCGTCGTTGCATAATCCCTGCGACCGGCTATTATGAATGGAAAAAAACCGAGACGGGAAAGATTCCGTATTTATTTACCGTAAAGGAGTTATCGATTATTTCATTCGCGGGGTTGTGGGAATATTGGATGGACGCAAACGGAAATGAAATATATTCGACAACGATTATCACTTGTCCCGCAAATGAATATGCCGCCGCTTTTCATGATCGAATGCCGGTCATTCTGAAACGGGATCAAAGAAAAATATGGCTCGGCGAAAGTCCTGAAAGCGAATTGCGATTATTGCTTGAGCCGATTCATTCCGATGAATTGAAAGCGACCCCGGCGGATTTATAACAGAAAGCTCTATTCGGATCCGAACAGAGCTTTCTGTTGAGTTTCGATTAAAAACATCAGACAACGATATTGATTAATTTTTTTGGAACCATGATGATTTTTTGTACCGGTTTATCTCCCATGGCTGCTTGAACCGCTTGCCTTTTGAATACGAGCTCTTTTGCTTCTTCTTCAGAGTAATCTGAAGGTAAAGTTATCCGATCCCGTAATTTGCCGTTGACCTGTACAACAAGGGTTATTTCCTCTTCCTTAGCAGCTTCCTCATCCATTTTTGGCCATTTCTGTAAATGGATTGAATCCGAATGTCCGAGTAAGTGCCAGATTTCTTCGGTGATATGGGGGACAACCGGTGCGGCCATTTTCAAATAGACATCTACCGACTCGTTCCATTCATTTGTTCCCCATGCTCCGGCTTGTTTCGCTTTGGCGATTTCGTTTAATAGTTCCATTAAACTTGAAACAATCGTATTAAATTGGAATTCTTCAAAATCTCCGGTTACCGATCGCAATGTTTGATATGTTTTTCTGCGAAGTTTCTTCAAAACTTCCGGATCGATTTCGGAATTATTTTCTTCCGGTTCAAGGAACATGGACCACATTCTTCGAAGCCAGCGATAAGATCCTTCGATTCCGGAACTGTTCCATGGCGCACCAAGCTCCCAGCGGGCAAAAAACATTAAATATGCCCGAACCGTATCTGCGCCATAAGTGGCAACGAGCTTATCCGGATCAACCACATTTCCGCGACTTTTTGACATTTTTTCATTGTCTTCACCTAAAACACTCCCTTGATTTCGGAGCTTGAGCATTGGTTCATTCCCTTTGGTGATGCCCATATCACGACAGGCTTTATGGAAGAAGCGCGTATAAATCAGGTGCATGGTTGCATGCTCGATTCCGCCTGTGTATACGTCAACCGGCATCCAATAATCATATTCTTTCTGATCAAAAGGCCATGTTGGATAATACGGACTGAGGTAACCCAAATGATACCAACTGGAACACATAAAGGTATCCATCGTATCGGTATCCCGTTCGGCTTTCCCGCCGCAAACGGGACAGGTGGTATATTTCCATGTAGGGTGAAGCTTTAATGGGCTTTCTCCGGTGGGTTTCCACTCGACATCGTCGGGTAATAAAACAGGGAGTTGATCTTCGGGTACCGGAACCACGCCGCATTTTGGACAATGGATCATCGGAATGGGTGCTCCCCAATAACGCTGACGGGAAATCAGCCAATCACGCAACCGATAAGTAACGGTCTTATGCCCCAAGTGATTTTTTTCGAGCCAATCGACGACGCGGTCAAACGCTTCCTCACCGGAAACGCCTGTCATCTCTCCAGAATTGATTAATCTGCCATGAGCGGGGACGGCTTCTTTCATTGTATCACCGTCCAGCGGAGCCATATCATCCGGTTGAACGACAGCGATCACTTTTAAACCAAATTTTCGCGCAAATTCAAAATCACGTTGATCATGAGCGGGAACCGCCATAATCGCGCCCGTTCCGTAGCCCATTAATACATAATCGGCAACCCAAATCGGAATTCTGGCTCCATTTACCGGATTTATTGCATATGATCCGGTAAAAACGCCGGTTTTTTCTCTGTCAACCGATTCTCGCTGTATATCCGACTGCTTTTTTGCTTGTTCGATATATGCTTTGACACTTTCGGCCTGAGCCGGTTTGGTTAATTTATCAACCAAGGGATGCTCGGGTGCAATAACCATAAAGGTGGCTCCCCACAGCGTATCCGGGCGTGTGGTGAAAACTTCAAGGTCATCTCCGTATTCCGTTTTGAAAAGAACAGAAGCCCCTTCTGATCGACCGATCCAATTCGTCTGCAGCGTTTTTACTCTTTCTGGCCAGTCAATCCCTTCAAAACTTAACAATTCTTCGGCGTAATTCGTAATTCGAAAATACCATTGATTCAAATCTTTTTTTGTAACCGGCGTATTACAACGTTCGCAATGGCGATCCTCGCCCCAAACCTGTTCACGAGCCAGTGTTGTGTTACAGTTCGGGCACCAATCCACGGGAGAAAATTTCTGATAAGCTAAGCCATGTTTGTATAGTTGCAGAAAAAACCATTGCGTCCAACGATAATATTCGGGCTTTGCACTGATTATTTCTCTACGCCAATCAAACATACATCCCATTGATTTCAGTTGTTCACGCATATGGTCGATATTTTGAAAAGTCCATTTTTTAGGATGAATGTTATTCTTGATTGCGGCATTTTCCGCGGGAAGACCGAAAGCATCGAAGCCCATGGGGAACATGACATTATATCCTTGCATTCTCATATAACGGGCGTGAGCGTCCGATGGAGTAATCGCATACCAATGACCGATATGAAGATTTCCGGAAGGATAAGGAAGCATCGTTAATGCATAATGTTTCGGTCTCGAATCGTCAATATTTGCTTCATAAATTTTTTCATCAGCCCATATCCGCTGCCATTTCTTCTCAATTTTTCCGGGATTATAAATCGGAACAATTGTTTCCTCCATTTTTATTCCTCCGCTGAAAGTTCATTCTAAACTCAAAATATTATAGTCTATGGATGATGAATGTAGTTTGTAAACTTTTTATTCCGTTACCGATAAATGATTGAATTCTTAACCGATTTTATAGCTTGTTTCAGGAAATTTCCGGAATAAGAAGGATTTGCTTGACATTCATATTAAATCCTTATATATTATAAATACAACTGTTTCTTGGATTTAAAAAGGAGAAAATATGAAAAAATTCCGATTTGTTTTCATTTTTATTTTTATTTTGATTTTTGGGACAAGCATAGCAGTTTTTGCTCAGGATTGCAATAATTGCGCTAACCCATGTGCTAAGGATTTGGGAACATACTGTGTAACCTATCATGAAAACAATTGTTTACGCGCGGTACCGATCGACCAGAATGGATATAAATACGGAGATACCGTTACCGTCTTATTTGAACCTGTTCTTTATAAAGATGGGTTAATTTTCTATGGTTGGTCTCATTCACCAAACGGATATGCCAATTATGGGTATGCATATAACCAATTTATTATGCCGGCTCAAAACGTCGATCTTTATGCTATCTGCATTGTGCCTTATTACGGTCCGCAGCAACCC
>JALHEL010000580.1 GCA_022837205.1 Leptolinea sp. | reverse complement strand
CATCGGCGTGGAAGTCTGTAATAGCTGGATTGACGGATTGCTTTTCTGAACGGATGTTGGCACGACGGTTCCGACCGGATTCTTCAATATAATTACCGCACCCGACCGAATGACCGGATTGCGCATTTTAATTACTTCACCAGTTGCGGATGATCCGCTTTGGGGGGTCTGCGTTGACCAAACAATTTGTTTGGAATAAGGTATAAAACCAATAATCGTAACGATTAAGAAACCGGCCAGAATGATTGCCGAAAATCTTTTCTTGAACAGAACTTTTTTCATAAATATTCCTTTCTATTCATATCAAGTTGTTTTTATTCTACTATACTTGTTTCAAGCGCCGATCAGACGCGATCTCTCTTTCCGTTCCGCCTGATCGGAAAAAATCCATATTCTTTAGACGACCGAAGAATAGAAAAGGTTCACTTGCTTTCATGGAAAATTATTACCAGACCAGTTGCTGTTATTCCCCTTCTTGGATGAAAGAATTTAAATGCCTGGCTGAAAATTGTCCTCAAACCTGTTGTCAGGGATGGAATATCCCGGTTGATGAAAAACATGCAAGCTTCTATCAAAGTCTCGCGGATAAAAATCTTCATGAAATAACGGATTCCGCTTTACGAAAAATAAGTACAGGCAAAGGAAAGAACCGTTCAACCGAATATTTCCTCAATCTGCTGAAACAACCCGATGAAATTTGCCCTTTTCTTTCCGAAGCAAAATTTTGTCGCTTACAGGAAAAATACGGTGAATTCGCACTTTGTGATACCTGTTTTTTCTTCCCCCGTTATTATTGGCAAATTGATTCTTCTCTGTTTCTTTCGGCATCGCTCTCTTGTCCGAAAGTGAGAGAATTGGCGTTGTTGAATCCGAATCGGATGGATTTTGAATCGATCGAAACATATATAGATCCTCATGCCGATTGGCTATTCTGCGAATTTATCCGAGACGATAAAAGTCGAATTCTCTTAAAATTACGGGACGATATCGTCAAAGCACTCATTAAATGTGTCCAAAATCGGGGAAGAAAGAT
>JALHEL010000117.1 GCA_022837205.1 Leptolinea sp. | reverse complement strand
GCTAAATATTCAAACATTTTCATCGGGCTGCAAATGGCGGCGGAATTCCCGCCGCTGCTTCCGGCGATTGTTTTTTCGTATGGCATCAGCAAAAAGTCACTTGCCGCCTGTGCCAGCGGAATTTTGGATTTAGGAATAAAACCGGTGAAGATTACATTTTTCAATCCCGATTCGGCTGCTTTTTCCCGATAGTATTTCACGGAATCCGCCGTTCCGCCGAACCAGTAAAAATCGATTTCGGGAAATTCGCGGGCAAGGCGAAGGAAAAGCTCCACGCCCCTTCCCGGGTACAAATGACCGCTGCAGGAAGCGATGATTCGATCTTCGAATCCCATTTCTTTTTTTGCTTCATGACTATTTGGAAGATCTTGATACTCTTCCGGATTAATACCATTGGGTGCGATCAGACAATCCGATTTCTTTAAATTGGGATATTCGGCACAGACTTCTTCCTCCAACGCCCGTGTGATAAAAGCGAAGCGTTTCACCGTATCGGATTTTGCAAATTCATTGAACCATCGTTTACCGAAAGTGCCTTTCGGCAAATCGTGCACTTCGAAAATGACGGGCAACCGATGCCGGGAGGCAATAAGCGCAACCTGGATAGTCCAGGTATAGATGCAATCTGCTCCCCACTTGCGAGATTCTTTTTCCGTCTGCCGGCTGAAATCCAATCGGTGCAACCTTTTTCTTGATCGGATGGGTAGAACAGGGAAGTTTTGACAAGTTAATCCATACTGTTCCCGTAACAGGTCAAAACCGGGTGATTCTTTCCCGGGAACCCATAAGCATATCTCCTGCCCGTTTTGAACCAATCCCTGACACGCCATTAAAACTTGGATGGAATTGGCGGTTGTGGAGGGGATGGTTGAGGTGGAACTGACGGCGATCTTCATACACTCATTTTACTCTGGTTCAATATTCGGAAAGATTACGGAACCGGTACCGATCAATCGGTATGCATATCATTTATGCTCAAGGCTTCGTTTTGCGCGACAACAGTCCGTTGGGCATGATTAACCCCTTTGATGCCGATAACCGTCATGATCAAAACTGTTCCGGCCAGATATCCGGAAAGAATAACCGATTCCAAATAATAAGGACCTATGGGAACGAGAAGAACGGTCGCGATGATTTTTAATAACATACCGTAAAAACTGATTTTCGTTGCCGTTCCTGCTTTACTTAGAGAAAGTAAAAGCGTTCGATTCCAAAAAAGAATGTTTGCTATACCGTATCCGATCAGCAAAATCAGGATGATTTGATAGGATGGCAGATATTCGGCGGGGAAAACATGAAACCGCCAACCGAAAAAGTTCAATTCGCTGTAGAGTAACTGTTTCCCGAACAGGATTAATATCAGACCGACTCCGACCGTCCATGTCGTTGAGAGGGCTGTCACCTTTCGAATCAGTTGTTTCAGGCGATTCCATCGATTATTGACGATCGCTCGCATCATTTCTGGGTAGGTTGTATCGATAAACGGTGTGATGGGTGTCAGTATCATATTGATTACCGTCATCGCCGTTTTATAGTATCCGGCATACAGCGGGCTCAAGAAGGCACTGACCCATAATATCTCCCCGTCTCTTGCGAAAAGGTTTATGGTACTGCTGATATTGGTGGAAAGGGTAAAACGCAGGATTTCTTTTTTATCCCGAATCAGGCTTATTGGAGCTTTCCACCAGCCTCTTCCGATAAATTTCGGCAGCCAGATCAGCACTAATATGACCGGGACAACCCCGAGGATTACTTTTCCGATCAAATACGCAAGTAGGATGGCATTTAAACCGTAATTTAATTTTGCGGCTAAAAGAACCAGAACAGCTACCAGAATATTTTGAACCAAGCTGATAATCGCTATCGCCCGGTAGCGATTGATGACCCGTAAAACACCGTTGGCTGTCTCCATCGCAAAACCGGTCAAGATGGTAATTCCGTAAATAAGGACCGGTTGGACTAATGTGGGATCATTTAGAAAAACACGGGCACCCCATTGCGCTGTCACAAGCAGAAAAAGAAATGCGAATATCGAAGTACAAGTTTCAATCAAAGCGCCGAATTTGATCAACGCTCCCGCTTGATCCCGATCCATTTTTTCGTATGGTTCGCTGACATAGCGAACAATCATTTCGTTCATCCGGAAAGAGAAAAACCGATTGACATTGGTTACATAACTGGTAATCACTCCGAGGACACCATAATTGTAGACACCCAACAATCGGGTGATATAGATTGTCAGAAAAACGCTGATCAGGTTGCTGGTAATCAGGTAAGCAGAGTTCCGCACAACTCGTTTAAAAACGTAATCCGAAAACCATCCCCGTATTTTTTTGATCATAAAGTCA
Organism: Leptolinea sp.; assembly: GCA_022837205.1. Classification (GTDB taxonomy): domain Bacteria; phylum Chloroflexota; class Anaerolineae; order Anaerolineales; family Anaerolineaceae; genus Flexilinea. Next base: position 6,504 of record JALHEL010000117.1, on the reverse strand, counting down.
ATCGATTTTGATATTTTGCAACCAGCTTTGTTCCTGCCGGTGCCAGGCGACCGTTTGTTGCAATCCTTCATCCAGATTGATTCGCGGATTCCAATTCAGCAATGTCCGAGCTTTCGTCACATCTGCCAGATTGGCAAGCATGTCCGCTTTGAAGATCGGTCGATAATCGATGATTGCTTTCTTTCCGATTATGTCTTCCAACCGATGAATCAAATCGTTGATCGAAACTGATTCATGCCCACCCAGATTTACGATTTCGTATCCGACTTTTTTTAATGCCAAAATTGTTCCTTGAGCAATATCATCGATATAAGTAAAGCCGCGGGTTTGGGTACCGTCTCCGTTAACTTTAAGAGGTGTTCCTTCCGATATCCACTTGATAAATCGGAAAATAGCCATGTCCGGACGTCCCGCAGGCCCATAGACGGTAAAGAAGCGTGTGACGGTAACATCCAGTCCGTAAAGATAATGGTAAGCATAAGCCATGGTTTCCGCCCCTTTCTTGCTGGAAGAATACGGTTGGAGCGGATGGCTTGAATCGGCTGTTTCGGGTGTCGGGAAAGGTGCATCCTTTCCGTAGACACTGGATGTGGAAGCTTGAATAAATTTTCCTACATCATTGCGGCGGCAGACTTCAAGGAGATTTAAAGCACCTTTGGTATTCGCTTCCAAAAACAACCATGGATTTTCGACACTCAGCCTCACTCCCGGAATCCCGGCAATATTAATAACCGCATCAAATTTATTCTTTTCGAAAATCTGTGTCAGTAAGTCAAAATCTGTGATATCCCCGGGATAAAAGGAAAATTCAGGCAGCTGTTGAAGTTTGTTCAGACGATAGTTCTTTAACGCAATATCATAAGTCGGACTGAAATTATCGATACCGGTAACTTGAATGCCCTCTTCGCTCAACATTTCGCAAATTCGCGCACCGATAAATCCCGCGGCGCCTGTCACGAAAATATGGTTCATTTTTATAACCTGACAACTTTGGGGTTATTTTTTCCGGCATTTCCGAGCGCGTTGCGGGTATCGACAATCAACCGGCTTTTCTCCAGTAAGACTTCCGGTTTATAACAGGAGTGATTGGTGAGAATCGCAACACAATCCGCATCCGTCAGAGCTTGATTCAGATCCGCTACGCTATTCATGATAGTATCATCCAATCTCAATGTCGGGATATAAGGATCGTGATAATGAACGACGGCGTTTTTCTGCATGAGAAGATGCATTACATCCAAAGACGGGCTTTCCCGCATATCGTCAATGTCCGGTTTGTAGGCCGCTCCCAAAACCAATACTTGAGAGCCGTTTAAACTCTTCTTCTGCAAATTTAATGCATCCTGGATGAGTTGAACGGTATAACGCGGCATATTGGTGTTGATTTCCGAGGCAAGATCGATAAACCGCGCGGTGTAATGGAGAGATTTCAGCTTCCAAGAAAGGTAATGCGGGTCTACCGGAATACAATGTCCCCCCAAGCCGGGTCCGGGAGTAAATTTCATAAATCCGAACGGTTTTGTTGCGGCGGCTTCAATCACTTCCCAGACATCGACGTTGAGCCGGTTACACATCATAGCCAATTCGTTGACCATTCCGATATTGATCATCCGAAATGTGTTTTCAAGCAACTTTGCCATTTCCGCTACTTCCGGAGAGGATACGGGTATGATCGTATCTAACGCTTTTTCATACCAACGGACCGCGATTTCCGTGCATTTTTCACTGATTCCCCCGACGATTTTGGGAGTGTTTTTCGTTGTCCAATCCTTCCGCCCGGGATCGATTCGTTCCGGTGAAAAAATCAGGAAAAAGTCTTCCCCCACCCGCAGGGAATTGTCAGCCGTCAGTTTCGGTAAGACCAGTTCGCGGGTGGTACCCGGGTAGGTACTGGATTCAAACGCGACGGCCATTCCGCGATGCATAAACGGGGCGATTTTTTCGGCGGCGTTGATAATAAAAGATAAATCCGGATCCCCTGTTTTTCGCAAGGGAGTTGGGACGCAAATGCTGACGAGATCGATGTCTTTCAATACACCGAAATCATTTGTGGCTTGAAGCAGCTTCTTTTCCCGCAGTTTCCGAATTCTGGCTGTCTCGATATCCGGAATATAGCTTTCGCCCCGATTAACCTTCTCTGTTTTGATCGGATCCAAATCGATACCGGTTACGGGATAACCGGCTTCCGCAAAAACGGTTGCCAAAGGCAGCCCGACATACCCCAGCCCTACCACAGCCATTCGAGCTTCGTTTTTTTCGATCTTATTCTTCAATATTTCAAAAGAGTCTTCCATAAAATGCCTATTGATAAACGATTTCCCCTTCAATCATTGTCATTTTTACCTGACAAGCAGCATCCAATAAAATCAAATCCGCTAATTTTCCTTTTTCGATACTGCCGGTTTCCGCGGAAATACCGATCTGGATGGCTGCGTTTAAACTGCTGCAACGCCAGACTTCATCCAGCGTGGTACCGGTATTATTCATAAAATTGAAAAGAGCACGATCCATTGTCAGAGCGCTGCCTGCCAGACTGCCGTTTTTCAGCCGTAAATTGGTCCCATGTTCGGAAACCGTCACCATTTCTTTATCCGTGAAAGGATAAGTTCCGTCCGGGAGGCCGGACGGTCGAATGCAGTCGGTAATCAGGATGATTTTTTCCGGACCTTTTGCTTTCCAAGCGAGGCGGTGGGTTGCGGGATGGGAATGGACATTGTCACAAATCAATTCACAGGTATACGCGGGAATTGTCAGGGCTCCGCCGATTGTCCCGGGCTCCCGGTGTCCGAACGCACCCATACCATTGTATAAATGCGTGATTTCCGAAAATCCATGCTCCGCCGCTTTAACCAGATCATCATAAGAAGCATTTGTATGACCGGCGGATACGGTGATGCCTTCCGCGGCAAACAAATCACCCGCGGCAAGGTTTTCGGGGTATTCCGGTGCCATGGCAATCAATCGGATTTTGCCCGCTTTAAGGAAGTCACGAATTTCATTTTTATCCGCACGCCGAATATTATCCGGATCTTGCGCACCCGCTTTTACAGGGTTAAAATACGGTCCTTCCAGATGGATTCCCGCGGTTTTCGCCCCACCGTCACGGACATTGATTCGAGCGGTGACAGCTTCGATTGCACGGATTGTGGCCTCTTTCGTATCGGTCAGGGTGGTCGGCAGGAAGCTGGTCACGCCGTGCTCCGCATTGCGACGTGCGATCGCTTTCAGTCGTTCCTGATCGGCATCCATCGTACAGAAACCTAAACCGCCGTGGGTATGCACATCGATAAAGCCGGGCAACAATGCTTTCCCTTCCGCATCGATCACTTGATCCATGGCTTGTTCGGTTTCCGGAATGGGACTGCCTCTTTGAATGCTTAAAATTTTCTTGTCTTCGATAATTACCCAACCGTTAAACCCGTTCGCGGTCGGAGTATAAATCACAGCATTTTTGATCAATATTTTTTTCATAAAAACCTCCCGCAATTTCTGCGGATAACCTTATTCCTATGATTCATCTGTTTTGGAATGATAATATTATAATATGGAAAGTTGCAGGGCCCATAGCTCAGCGGCAGAGCAGGGGGCTCATAACCTCTTGGTCGTAGGTTCGAATCCTACTGGGCCCACTGATTAATTCAAAATGGCGATAATCCCAATTTTTTAAACGATTTTAAACACTTTTGCCGATTCATACTAAATGAGATTAATCATTTGAGTCTTCTTCGGGCTGAAGTAATCAATTTTACCAAGATATTCTTTATTAAATTCATTCCGATTTGCATCGCCGATTTGATTCGAGATAATCATCGAATATACGGATTTCGAGTTATATAGATCAAGAGACGTCTGCTTGAATCCACAAAATTATCATTCTAAAAAGAACCTGCGAAAAATAATCTTAAAATCACCATTTAATGAAAAAAATTTGTATACTTAAAGAAAATTTCAACCGATTATATTCCGAATACAGGAGGCGGATAAGAAATGATAGTTCCTGTTTTCAAAATGATTTCTGATTCATTCGGATTTTCTCAACGCCGCTGGATCAAACTCGGGGATTTAAAAAAGAGAAAGCTTTTATGCCGACTCAGATCGTCATAATGGATGCCGTGTGCAAAACAATCCGATATCTGCGAATACACTGACCTCAGAAGCGCTCTATCTGCGTTACCTTCATGGAGATGAGAGCGGATTAAGTGCGCTGATTGAACGTCACGGAGATAATTTAACATTCTATATTAACGGTTACATACATGATTTCAAGCAGTCCGAGGATTTCATGATCGAAGCGTTTTCCAGATTGTTGGTGAAGCAGCCTTTTTTCGATGAAAGGGGCTTCAAAGCATATCTATATAAAATAGGACGGAATCTTGCTCTTTCTTATATAAAAAAGTCCCGCCTGCAGCCCTGTTTTTATCTCGAAGAGCTTAAATACGAGCCGGAACATTCGGATTCGGCTGAAGATACTTTGATAAATGATGAATTGAATCAAATAGTCGGAAAATCTTTGGGACAAATCAACCCGGAATATCGTGAGGCGATTTATCTTTTCTATTATGAAGGTATGAGCTATTCGGAAGCAGCTGATGTGATGAAAAAAAATGAAAAACAACTTGCGAACCTGATTTATCGAGGGAAGCAAGCGTTGAAATTAATTTTCGAAAAGGAGGGGATCACCGATGCGAAGTACCGATGAGCGGTTTGTTGCGATTCAAAACCGTGTCAACGAGATTGATGATCAAAAAAGACAACGTAAATACCGATTGGTACTGATATTTTCAACCTTTTTTTGTTTGACTTTCCTGGTAGGATTGGCGCTCAACCTGCCGAATGTGATGAACGATAAAACGACCACAGAATATAATAACGCAGGGAACCTGGGCAGCATTTTTATAAATTCCGGCAAGCTCGGATATATATTGATTGCTCTACTGGGATTCTGGCTCGGTGTCAGTGTCACGCTTTTGAGTGTTTCTCTGCGGAAACGTTCCAAAAGCGACAAAGAAAATCATCACGATGCTTGATTTATTCAGCAACGGTCTGCAATTTGCAGTTGCAGCCGGTTCGGCGGCTTATATGATAATTCTGGCATCAAAAACCAAAAATCAACAATACTTTATCCTTGCTTGTTTTTATGTTACCTTTGCACTCGGTTCTATTTACTGGCTGATCTATTTATTAAAGTCCGGCTTTACCCCCCGTTTTTTCTACGTTTCCGATCTGTCGTGGATCGCCAGCTATCTTTTTTTAATGATGCTCTGTGTTTCTGTCGCTTCTCCCGAAGAAAAGGGTTACCGTCCGGCGGCGGCATGGATCGTTACGGCAATTCTTACAGCGATGACCCTTTATATGCTTCAAAAAGGGGATATTATTGTCACTTTGATTTGGAACGGGTTGACGATTGCCTGCGGATTTTTGTCGGTGCGGGGATTTTTATCAGCCAGAAAAAAGATCGAGAAAGCTCGAGAGAAGCAGGTTTTTTACGGAACCGTTATTGCCTTGGTGATTATTGAATTCGGTTTATGGATGGCATCTTGTTTTTTTTATGAGGTTACATGGTCCAATCCCTATATTTGGTTTGATATCGCGCTGACATGTTCGCTGGTAGCTTTGTTGTTTGCCGCTAAAAAAGTGATCGGACCATGATTTACATCGAGAACATTTTTGTTTGTCTGGTCGGTACTCTGATAATCGCCGCATTGATTGCCAAAAACAAATCACGCCTGATTTTTCTGTTCGTCGCTATAGGAATGGAAACATGCCTGTTATCGGCTTATATAAATACCTTTTTTGCTCGTCGTTACGGAGCGGATATGTTGTCCGCGGCAATTGAGATAGCTCCTGTTTGCGAAGAGATTCTGAAATTACTTCCCTTGCTGTTCTATATTTTAATCTTTGAGCCGAAACCGGAAGAAGCACTTAATGCAATTATTGCCATTGCTGTCGGATTCGCGACATTTGAAAACGTCAGTTATTTGACACAAAATTATTCCGTACCATTGAGCCATATGCTGATCCGAGGATTTGGCGTGAGTGCAATGCATATCGTTGCAGGGGCGATTGTCGGTTATGGTTTGTTCTACATGTGGAGCCAATCCTGGTTGAAATTGGCGGGAACGCTGGGATTGCTTTGCACGGCGATCACATTTCACGCAATTTTTAACATGCTGGTTAGCATGACCGGACCGATCCGGTATATCGGATATCTGTTACCCATTCTTGCGATCATTTTTGGAACTATGTTGGATAAACAAGTGCATCGAATTATCAAACCGGAATAGAATCTCGGTAATTTATTTTTAGAATTGATTCACATAACGATTTTTTTACTCATGCGGGTGAATCGAATCATCTCGGTGAGTACTTTTCCCATTTTTGTTGTTTATTTTAATGTAACGATAAATTCTGAAAAGAAAGAGATCATCAGATGGAGAGTGAAAAAACATCTTTGCGAATCGATCTTATTAAGCAACGTGTTGGTGTGTTACGACGACGGCAAAT
>JALHEL010000579.1 GCA_022837205.1 Leptolinea sp. | reverse complement strand
TCGCGCCTGGGCATTCCGCTGATTGTGGGCCGTGATGTGATCCATGGATTCAAGACGATTTTCCCTATTCCGCTGGGACAGGCGGCCTCGTTCAATCCGGATCTGATCGAGAAGGGTGCGCGTATCGCCGCCATTGAAGCCTCTTCGGTAGGGGTGCGGTGGACTTTCGCCCCGATGGTGGATATCTCCCGCGACCCCCGCTGGGGCCGCATTGCGGAGAGTCTGGGTGAAGATACCTACCTGACTTCGGTATTGGGGGCCGCCATGGTGAAGGGATTCCAGGGAGATTCGCTGAATAATCCCACCTCCATCGCCGCTTGTCCGAAGCACTTTGTGGGCTACGGGGCAGCAGAAGGAGGCCGCGACTATAACTCCACCCATATTCCGGAACGGTTGCTTCGCAATGTGTACCTGCCCTCTTTCGAGGCGGCAGCCAAAGCCGGAGCAGCTACCTATATGACCTCCTTTAACGACAACGACGGCATCCCTGCCTCGGGCAACGGTTATATCCTGAAGGATGTGCTGCGCAAGGAGTGGGGCTTCGACGGCTTTGTGGTATCGGACTGGGCTTCGGTAGGGGAGATGATCGCCCACGGCTTCTGTGCCGACGGTAAGGAAGCGGCGCTGAAGGCTGTGAATGCGGGTGTCGACATGGAGATGGTTAGCTATCATTACGTGAACCACCTGAAGGAACTGATCTCGGAAGGTAAGGTGAAGGAGGAGACGATCGACAATGCAGTACGTAACATCCTGCGTGTGAAGTTCCGTCTCGGATTGTTTGAGAATCCGTATGTGGATGAGAGCAAGGGAGATGTTCTTTATGCAGCTTCACACCTGGAAGCCGCTAAGGAGGCCGCCATCGAGTCGGCCGTACTTCTGAAGAACGAAGGCTCGGTATTACCTCTGGGAGAATCGGTAAAGACCATCGCCGTAATCGGTCCGATGGCGGATGCACCGCACGACCAGATGGGTACGTGGGTGTTCGATGGGGACAAGAACTATACGCAAACACCCCTGAAGGCATTGGAATCAGCCTAC
>JALHEL010000578.1 GCA_022837205.1 Leptolinea sp. | reverse complement strand
CGCCTCTTGCGTCTCAACACAAATGACGACGACCATTTGGTTTTCCACATCCGGCGGAAGAAAAAATTCCCAGTAGCTGTCATTCTCCAACGTTTTTCGATAATTGAACGCTATCGGTCGATTTCCGCGCAAAATCTTGGCGCTTTGAGGAATATTGGCAATATTCGGTAAGGCAACGGTTAATTCCGGAAATTGTCCCGGATGAAAGACAGTTAAAAACAGTCGATGAGGTTTATGAGTGAAATAGATATCTGGGGTTTCGTAAACATAAGGAGGGACCGCCTCCGCCCCGTAAAATGCTTCACCGTTTTCGGACAAGAATTCACCGGCTTCATCCATTATTTTGGTGCTCTCTTCCGGAATTTTGCCGCTGCCGTCGGGGCCGACATTCAGCAGATAATTGCCGCCGCGACTGACAATCTTCACCAGTTTGCGAATCACTGTTTCCGCGGAATCCCAGTTTGTATCCAATTTCTTATATCCGAATGAACGATTCAACGTCCCGGGAATTTCCCATTTTCGCTTCAAAGGGAAAGCGGGCAAGCGATTATCTTGAGTACAGAAATAATCACCCAATCCGTTCCCGATCCTCCCGCTGACCAAACAATCGGGTTGTAGTTTTTTAACTAGTTGATAAATCTCTTCACACTCTTCCGCTTTCATCCCCATCGGTGTATCAAACCACATCATTCCGATCGGACCGTAATCGGACAGCAACTCGGTTAATTGCGGAAGGCACTTTTCATCAAGATATCGGCAAAAATTTTTATTTTGATTGTCATGATAAGCGACATAACCATCCGGATGATGCCAATCCTGGGCTTGTGAATAATATAAACAAAAGACGATTCCTTTTTTCCGGCAAGCCTCTGCCAATTCGGAGACATAGTCCCGTCGGGATGGTGTCCGGCAGACACTGTTATAGTCCGAACAGGATGAATCAAACAAAGCAAACCCGTCATGATGTTTCGCGGTAAAACAAAGGTAACGGGTTCCCCAACGAAGGGCGGATTCCGCGATTTTGTCGGCATCAAATTCAA
>JALHEL010000577.1 GCA_022837205.1 Leptolinea sp. | reverse complement strand
GCAAGCATATTCTCGGAATCTCTGTACGGATTATACCGCAAAACTTTATCGAGAATTCGCAGTATTTCCTCCGCAAAACACTTGAGTGCTGATCCGCTAAATCATTGAAAACAGAGGCAACAGGTTTTCCAAACCGTCGCCTTCCGGAATACCGGTTTGCTTCAACATCCGCAGCCGCAGAACAAAATGTCACGGTGCGGGATTTCCAGCCGCGATTCAAAGGATAGAACAGCTCCGAACGAAATTCCCGGGAGAAAAACCGCTTGTGCGCGTTGAACGAATACTCGTATGGTAGGCTTGTAGTTTTATTTGAAGAGCCTATAAATATCTCGGAGTTTTACCGAATAACATCAAAATTGTCAGCCGGCCGAAATCCGGGTGGATCATCCATGCCCGGTATGGAAAAAATCGTAATCGGATCTCGATACAGATTTCCGACGGATTTCGAGTGGGTTTGTATATCCGGTGTCAAACCGCCGATGAACCCTGCTCAGGTCCATAACGGCGATTTTCGGCAAGATTGTTTTTTCTGTCTATCGGAAAATTATGAATCAAAAAACCATCCGTCGACAAATTCTTTCCTGTCAACAGACGGTTTTCAATCTGGCGGAGAGAGTGGGATTCGAACCCACGTTACCTTGCGGTAAACGCGCTCTCCAGGCGCGCGCGTTAGGCCAGACTACGCTATCTCTCCCTAATGTTGCGGACGCTATTATACCATAAGGTAAATTATTTTAGGAAAACCCCAAGATTTCAGATAGAAAATAACCTGTTTTATAAAAGTGTAGACTATAATCGAATTATGTACATCCAGAATTCGCAAATTCCGCAGCCGATCCTGTCTGTATCACAAAAGACCCTCGATTTCGGACTTGTCTCAGCCGGTGAACCGGCAGAGGGACACGGTATCGCCAAATTGACGATCACGAATGACGGAGATCGGATTCTGGTCGGGAGGATTGCGATTCAGGTCGCTTGGGTCACCGTTGACCCGCCCGATTTTCGCCTGAACCCGGGTGAAAGCAGCGAACATATTTTTAC
>JALHEL010000576.1 GCA_022837205.1 Leptolinea sp. | reverse complement strand
TTCTATATCGATATGGAAAAAAACGGAGGGCTTAGTGTTGCGCTTAAAGCCGGTTTTGATTGTTGTTTTTCGGAGTACGTAGGTTATATGGATGCGGATATGCAGACCGATGCGGACGATTTTAACCTGCTGCTCCCCGATCTAAACCACTATGAGTTCGTTACGGGCATCCGTGTTAACCGCAAAGATTCATTTTTCAAGAATTTACAATCGAAAATAGCGAACGGTTACCGGCGGATGATGACGGGCGATGGTGTTTCGGATACGGGATGCCCGTTAAAGGTGATGCGCACGGAGTACGCCAAACGCCTTCCCATGTTCAGGGGGATGCACCGGTTTCTGCCGGCACTTATCTTGTTGCAGAACGGAAAAGTGCAGCAGATCCCCGTAAGACATTATCCGCGTTTGGCGGGAAAATCGAAGTACCATTTGTGGAACCGCCTTACCGGACCTTTTATTGACTGCTTTGCCTATCGATGGATGAAAAAACGATATATAAACTATCAGCTCGCTGCCAGTAATTTAAATTGAATATGCAAGGAAGCCCAGCCTGGATATACGCGATTGGTTTTTTGGCACAAGCCTTTTTTTCGGCCCGGTTACTATACCAATGGATTGTTACTGAAAAGGCCAAAAGAGTACTTTCTCCACCCGGATTTTGGATATTGAGCATTTTTGGATCGTACCTACTGTTTATTTACGGTGTGTTCAGGAATGATTTTGCCATTATTCTGGGTCAATTAATTTCGTACTACATCTATTTGTGGAACCTGGATATGAAGGGGCTTTGGAAAAAGCTTCCCATTGTCTTAAAATCCATTTTGTTACTTACCCCCATTGCAGCATCCGTTTTTTTAATGCGGGATATTCCGGCTTTTACCGCTACGTTTTTTCAAAATAAAAATATCCCGTTCTGGTTGTTGATTTTCGGTTCTTTCGGGCAGGTTTTGTTTACTTTCCGGTTTATTTATCAATGGGCATATTCAACGCATCATCATGAATCTACACTACCCATTGGCTTCTGGATTATAAGCCTGCTGGGGTCG
>JALHEL010000575.1 GCA_022837205.1 Leptolinea sp. | reverse complement strand
GGAAATTCAAAACGAGTTTTGCGCGCAAAGGTCTTATATCCCTGGAGTTCGAGTGATTTCAGCTTTAATCCCATTGTATTTATTTAAAAGGGTTCCCGCTCGATAAAAAATGAGAAGTTTCTCGGTATGGACTACAAGCCATAGCCCAGCTTGGTCAAAGCGTCCTGTGCGGCTTTTTTGGTTGCGCTTTGTTTGCTGGAGCCGCTGCCTTTGCCGAGTGTTTTATCACCGACCATTACTTCGATTTCGTAAATCTTTGAATGGTCGGGGCCGAGCTCATTGACCACTACATATTGAGGAATGGGCAGATTTTCAGCCTGAATGATTTCCTGAAGGCGGCTTTTCGGATCTTCGCCTTTATGGTTGGAGACAATATCTTCAAAAGATTCGCTGATCATCGGAAGAATAAAATTTTGGACTGCATCGATTCCCTGATCCAAATACAGCGCACCGATAAGCGCTTCAAACGCATCGCATAGCAGTGCCGGTTTTGTTTTCCCGCCGGCTTGCAGTTCCCCTTTACCCAGACGTAACGCCTGCCCCAGTCCGATTTGTTTCGCGAATTCGGCTAATTGTTCGGTATGAACCAGCGCTGCCCGGTATTTTGTCAATTCGCCTTCCGGCATTTCGGGAAGTTCGTTATATAGCCATGCTCCGACGATAAAATCTAAAATGGCGTCGCCTAAAAATTCCAACCGTTCATTGTCTTCGATCGCATCCGGATGTTCATTCAGAAAAGATCGGTGAGTCAGTGCCCGGCAGAGAAGCATAGGATCATTAAATTTCAGACCGATCCGCTGGGCGAATTTTTCCGGAAGTTCATCTTCTTTATATGTTTTTGTTTTCGTCATTTTTCCCCCAAATTTTTTGTTCGAAACGGAAACACACAAAATTTAGGGCTGGTTTGAACTCCGGCGGAGATCAATTTATTAATTCGGGAATCTCTTCAACAAGCGTAGAAAAACTTCCTGAATTAACCAGCCTCATTCTTTTAGTATATCAGATTTCATCCCGTTCGCTCTCGTAAATTGTCAGCAAAAGCGCCGC
>JALHEL010000574.1 GCA_022837205.1 Leptolinea sp. | reverse complement strand
AGCGGCTGAAGCGGATTATGTCGTCGTGATTGACGAGGGAAAGATTGCCGCTCGCGGAACTCCGTTTGAATTAAAAGAGAAGTATACGAGTGATCTTCTTAAACTATCCTTTAAAGACGAAATAAAAGGGTTGTCCGACTTGGCAGATTGGGGAATAACATACACAAAAGCAGGGGATCAGTTTATTATCCGATTACCGCATACTACAGATGCGCTTCCCATTTTAGACCGCTGCAGAGAAAACCTGAACGGATTCGAAGTTCTGAACGGGACAATGGACGATGCATTTATCGGAATAACCGGGAAGGAAATTCGGGAATGATCGCACTTGCATCCAGAAATATCAAATTGTTTTTCCGTGATAAGGCAATGGTTTTCTTTTCGTTGCTATCAGTCTTTATCATTATCGGTCTTTATGTGTTGTTCCTCGGAAATGTCTGGACCAGCGAATTTCCCAATCAAGAATATGCAAAATTCATCATGAACAGTTGGATTATGGCCGGATTGATATCCGTCACAGGGTTTACAACAGCCGTCGGCGCCTTCGGAATTATGATCCAAGATCGTGAACTAAATATAGAAAAGGATTTTCTTTCCGCTCCGGTCAAACGCAGCAGCTTGGCAGCGGGTTATCTGTTAAGCGCCTACGGAATCAGTGTAATCATGAGCCTGATTGCTTTTATTCTCGGGGAAATCTTTATTCTTGCCGAAGGCGGAGAACTTTTAGGCATAGTTGCGATATTCAAAATAATCGGGATCATTTTGATTAACTCATTCATGAGTGTTTCAATTATTCAAGTCATTATCGGATTCATTCATACGGGAAATGCCTTTTCTGCGTTCAGCACAATCATTGGCACATTGATCGGTTTTTTGACGGGAATTTATCTCCCGATCGGACAACTTCCGACCAGTGTACAGACCATTATTCGCATTTTTCCCGTTTCCCATTCCGCTTCACTTGCCCGTCAAATTTTTATGGACGTTCCGCTGAAAATCGGTTTCAACGGTGTCCCCGAAGCAGCCGTCAATGGTTTCAAAGAATTGAT
>JALHEL010000573.1 GCA_022837205.1 Leptolinea sp. | reverse complement strand
AATCGGAAAAAATGAAATCAAGGATTTTTTTATTGTGCACTACACTGCTTATGACGATGGTTTTTACATCCTGTGAACCTTCCGCAAAACAGAATGTGTTGACGGAAGCTGAAAAAGCCGAAGGTTGGCAACTCCTTTTCGATGGAACAACTCTGAATGGCTGGCGCGACTACAATGGCGATTCGTTAACCGCTCCGTGGTTTGCCGAAGACGGTATGATCCAGGCAAAAGGCGAAGGCGCTGATGAACACGGTTACATTGTAACGGACAAATTGTACGAAAACTTTGAATTGATGTGGGATTGGAAAATTGCCGACGGCGGGAACAGCGGCGTGTTGTATCACGTGGTTGAGAATCCAAAATTTACGGTACCGTACGTTACAGGACCGGAATACCAGTTGATTGATAACCTCGGATTTCCCGATCCACTGGAAGAGTGGCAAAAAACTGCAGCCGATTACGCCATGTATGTCCCCGATTCGGCAAAGCTCATCATTAAACCGGCCGGAGAATGGAATACATCGAAGATCGTTTTCGATAACGGACATGTGGAGCATTGGCTTAACGGGGAGAAGGTTGTAGAATTTGAAGCATGGACAGATGACTGGTTTGTACGCAAGCACAGCGGTAAATGGGAAAATGCTCCCGAATACGGCCTGGCGCGAAAAGGCGTTATCTGCTTGCAGGATCACGGATCGGCAGCCTGGTTCCGCAACGTGAAAATTAAGGAACTTCCCCGCAAAACAAAAGAAGTAAATCTTTTCAACGGAGTTGATTTGAGCGGATGGGAAGCTTACGGAACCGAAAAGTGGTACGTGCAGGACAGCTTATTGATTTGCGAAAGCGGCCCGGACAAGCAATACGGTTATCTGGCTACACGTGAATATTACGATAATTTTGACCTGTCGGTTGAGTTTAAGCAGGAGGCCGATGGCAACTCGGGTGTGTTTATCCGTTCATTTATCGAGCCGGGCGCTATTGTAAACGGCTGGCAGGTTGAAGTGGCTCCCAAAGGGCACGATACAGGCGGCATCTACGAGTCTTACGGA
>JALHEL010000572.1 GCA_022837205.1 Leptolinea sp. | reverse complement strand
TGATCCAGAATCCGTGCCTGATCCCAATCCAGCCATAAAAATTTTCCGGCGTCGATCATCGGTTCCTGACAATCAATCGTCAGACAATTATGAACGAACGCGGATTTTAATCGATTATTCCATGGCGGAGCAGCGGTATAACGGTAGGTTCCGGCATCTAAAGCCATACATTTACCGCCCTTCCAAAGAGAAACATGCAATTGATCCGCATGGGCAGGTCGGTCTTTGAAACCGGCTGTATGCAGAATTCCCCATTGATTCCCTGCAGAAATCCTTTGAACGTTTTGTGAATAAAAAGTGGATTCGAATTGAGAATCCGGATCGACGCCCGCGCGATTATAACAACCGAGCCAAATTCGCATTTCATCCCACGGACCGGGCGGGAAAAGAGGTTTTCCGAGAAAGACGATGGCGGCGGTTTGCAGGGTGGGGCGAAAGTCGTTATAGTTTCCGCCCAGAGCAAAAAGCAGAGATCCGTCATTGTGGCCGGTATTACAAGCTTGGCCACTGAATTCATCCGTGTGTTTTGCCAGCCAAAGGACCGATCGACGAATCTTCCGAATCAAATTTGCGGGCCAAGCAATTCTTTGGGTCTTCAACAATGAATCCACCCAAAGAACAAGCTGCAGCATTAACCGGTGATAATTGACACTGTATTGAATGTAGGCACCGTCGGGAAGGATTTGAGAATTCAATGCATTTTGAAAATCTTTCCATCCGATCGAGAACCATTTTGAAGCATCCGGTGATTTCGGAAGAACGCAAGCGGCGGTCATCAAACCGGCTGCCTCACTTAATCGATGGTTGTTATTTTGTGCCTTTGCATAACTGCGCGTTTGCATGATCCGCGTTGCGTGTAACGCAATAAAAGCCGGCAAATCCGGGAAGGTTGAATTTTTGTCCGGAAGCGAGGGCTGTAAAACACCTGCTGCGAAAGTGACCGAAATCATGCGGATAGCTGCTTCCTGGGCTGATACCCAATTCTCACCGTAATACGGAGGATTCGATTCAATGAAAGTCTGAACCTGTCGATAAAAAAATTCGGGGTAA
>JALHEL010000116.1:1950-8060 GCA_022837205.1 Leptolinea sp. | reverse complement strand
CGGCTCAAACCGATTAATAGTTCCCTTTGTTGTTTAAAATATCGATCGGCCCAAAGATTCAGCCGAATATGGATCTGTTCCAATATTTTTTGTTCCTGTCGAATCTGATTCAACGGAGCAGCCAGCTCAAATCGTCGGTTTAATTGATTGATTTTTTCCGCTGTCTTATCCAACTTTTCACGCATCAATCGATTCATTTTAACCGTCAGAAAATCAACGGCTTGGATAATTTCCAATCGATCCGGTGTAGCCGCGACAGCCGCCGCGGTCGGAGTAGACGCACGAAAATCAGCCGCGAAATCGAGCAGTGTGAAATCCGTTTCATGCCCGACTCCGCTGATAACGGGAATCTTGCCGCTCGCGATCGTTCGCACCAGCATCTCATCATTAAATGCCCAAAGATCCTCCAAAGAACCGCCGCCTCTGGCAATCAAAATAACATCCGGATTCATTTCCACCAATTTTTTATATGCTGTGATCAGTTCTGCGGGAGCATCCTCGCCTTGAACGGATGCGGGACTCAAGTATATTTCAGCCAAAGGCCACCGTTTCCGAATCGTATTGAAGATATCCTGGATCGCTGCTCCGCTGCTGGACGTGACAACACCGATTCTTTCAGGCATATAAGGCAGCGGCTTTTTTCTGCCGGAATCGAACAGTCCTTCCTTTTCAAGCTTTTCTTTCAATCTCAAGAACTCTTCAAAAAGTTTCCCCCTACCGACGGGATAAACAGCATCCGCGTAGAGTTGATATAGCCCGTCTCTTTCATAGACACCGATCCGGCCATGAACAATCACAGCCGCACCGTTTTTAAACAATTCCTGAAATTCGGCAGCAACAGTCCGCCACATAACACATTTTAAGCTGGATTTTTCATCCTTTAAAGTGAAATAAACATGACCGGAAACCGGTCTGGATAAATTGGATATTTCTCCCTTAACAGAAATATCCTCAAGCACCGGATCACTTTCCAACAAGTCTTTCACCTGTTGATTCACTTCCGATACACTGAGCGCAAAGTCGGCAAAAGAAAAAAAGTCAAAATTTTGCATAAAACCAGTATATCACCGGTAGTTTTCACTTGAAATTCTTTTGATAATATCTATCAGGAAGACAAATTGTTATGATTCGAATTTTTAAAACTTTCAGCTGCTTTCACCGCCAGTTCATCGCAACGGTTATTCAGCGCATTTTCCGCGTGCCCTTTTACCCATTTCATTGTGACGGAATGGATCTCCAATAAACGTAAGAGTTCCTCCCACAAATCAACATTTTTAGCCGGCTCTTTTTTATTTCGCATCCAATTATTTTTTTGCCAGCGCTGTGGCCATTTTCCTTCAACCATATCCACCACATACTTTGAATCCGAATATAAAAGCACTTCGCACGGACGTTTTAATGCCTTCAGACCTTCAATCACGGCTGTTAATTCCATCCGATTATTTGTGGTCAGAGCGGCACCACCCGAAAGTTCTTTCTTTCGATCGCCGCAAATCAATATCACACCGTATCCACCCGGACCGGGGTTCCCCAAACAAGCCCCGTCGGCATAAATGGTCACTTTGGTTCGTTTGTCATCCATTGTTACCGGATCTTCTCCTCTTATTCTTCTCTAAAAGCATCTTTTATGATTCCGCATTTTTTGATCATCAACCCAATAAAATCGAATAACGATTAAAATAAGCCTATGAACGAAACAATTCAAACTCTCATGAATCGGAAATCCGTCCGAAAATTTACCGATCAATCTGTTTCAGATGATACAAAGCAAATCGTCCTCGAGGCGGCCATGCATGCGCCTTCTGCCGGCGCAATGATGCTTTATTCTATCATCGAAGTTGAGGATCAAGCCTTAAAAGATATCCTTGCGGACAGTTGCGATCACCAACCGTTTATCGCAACTGCCCCGTGGCTGCTTTTATTCATTGCGGACTATCAACGCTGGTTTGATTATTATAAAGTTTCAAACGCTCCGGCGCTGTGTGCCGAATTCGGCAGAGTTCCCCGAACTCCGCAAGAAGGTGACTTTTTGCTGGCTTGTATGGATACCCTGATCGCTGCGCAAAATGCAGTCATCGCAGCGGAGGCACTCGGTTTGGGTTCGTGTTACATCGGTGATATCGTCGAACATTATGAACAAATTCGGGATCTTTTCCGCTTGCCACGATATGCCGCCCCGATCGTCTTATTGTGCTTCGGATACCCGACGGAAGACCAAAAAAACCGAAAACCGGTTGAGCGGTTTGATAAAAAATATATTGTTCATAAAAATCAATATCCGTCTTTTTCCGATCAAGACCTGTTGAACATGTTTCCGAAAGAAGATATTATCCCGAATAACCCCTTGGGGCGTTTACCACAGGGTCAACGGAATTATATTCGCAAATTTACCGCTGATTTTTCAATCGAAATGTCCCGTTCGGTCCGCGAGATGTTGAAAAATTGGCAACAGACAAACCCCAATTCATGAAACAAAAAAAATCCGAAAAAATCAAACAAATCACTCTGAGCCTGATAATGGCTGTCATTTCTGTCCAATGTGCGTTAAGCATCTGGAGACGATATCAGGAATTCTTGTCCAAAGGCAGCATCGTTCCTTCGTTTTTGCTGATTTGTACTTTTTGGATTGTGGGAATTCTTTTTATTTATGCAATCTTATGGCGGCCGGAGCTGCTGAAAATGTTCTTGTTTTTAAAAAAGCTCCCTGATCCGATCAGACGAATGGGGTCATTTTTCATTTGTCTGCTTCCCATTTTTCTCTATACATTTCATCGTTGGAGTGAACCGTTTGGAAATCCTTGGATCCGCATATTTCTGTATACGGTGATCATTCTTGCCGCCGCATGGCTCCTTACAAAAGAAAAGGGAATATCCTGTGGAGCATTGATCGCTTCAATGTTGGCTTTCAGCGTTTCATTTTTATTGATCAATCAGTTTCGTGATCTTACCGATTATCCGTTCAGCGTCGGTTGGTCGGAAGGAAATCGCTTTTGGGATTATTCCGTTCTTTTCGGACGACGCTTATATAACTGGCCGCAGGATAAACCGATTCCGGCTTATATCGATCTCGGACGTCAAAGCTTATGGGGGGCAATCTTTTTACTGCCCAAAGTGACAATTCGAATGATGCGCGCTTGGAACGATTTTCTTTTTACCATTCCGTATGCGTTGCTGGGTTGGGCATTATTGAATGACCGGTCCGTCACTCAAAAAAAATATCTGCTGGCAGGCTCGCTTTGGGCAATGATTTTTTTGAATCAGGGACCGATCTATACACCTTTGGTTCTTGCCGCAATATTGGTCGCATTGGGACATAAACTTCCTCTTTGGTTGGGATGCTTGTTCACATTTCTCGCCGGGGCTTATGCGGTAATGTCCCGCTCCACTTGGATCGTTGCTCCGGCAATTTACGGCGGAATGTTAACCCTTGCCGATACTTATGATAAGAAAATACTCAGTCAAAAAAGAAGATGGTTTCAGGCAATTCTGATCGGCTTGTTCGGCATAGCGGGTGCTTTCTCTTATTTGAATCAATACTCCATCAGAGCGTTTTTTTCCGAATCATCCGTAACCGAAAAATCAACCGTTACGGTACCGTTGAATTATGGGGAGGAATATCAATCGGTCGATACATCTCCGAAAGAGACGGAAGCTTCCGAAAGCGTTCCGGCGATGCTTACCCCGGCATGGTTTCAATATTATTTATCCCGCCAACCTTTGCTTTGGAATCGGCTCTGGCCGAATGAAACATATAAGCTCGGAATCGTACCGGGACTCTTGATGGCAATCCTGCCTTTGGTCCTTTTATTGATATTTTGGGATCATGAAAAACATTGGAACCTCAGCGGGATGCAACGCTTGGTTTTAGGCTGTATCCTGTTCGCTTTCTTATGTGTGGGGCTGATCGTATCGGTCAAAATCGGCGGCGGGTCCAATTTACATAATTTAGACATGTTTCTCATTGCTCTCCTCATCATCGCAGCGATGGCATGGAATGCCGGAATGGGTGAATGGTTAATCGATAAAGTTCATTCCGGACATTGGATCAACTGGATTATTCTGGCGGCAATCATCCTTCCGGTTCTGCCGGCCATGTTAACCGTTGAACCGAAAAAATATCCGGATCCGAGTACAACCGGCGAGGCACTGGCCAAAGTGCAGCAGGTTATTGCCCAGCATGCTCAGGAAGAAATACTTTTCATGGATCAGCGCCAGTTGCTGACTTTCGGATATGTTCCCAAAATTCCTTTAATCGCCGATTATGAGAAAAAATGGATGATGGATGAAGCAATGGCGGATAATGCCGAGTGGTTCAAACCATATATCCACGATTTAAAAAACCAACGTTTCGCGGTTATCATCAGCGAACCGCTCCAAATTAAATTTCAGGGGGCAAACCGAAACTTCAGCGAAGAAAATGACCTGTTCGTTAAATGGGTTTCTATCCCGACCCTATGCTATTATGAGCCGTTGGAGACATTCGAAGAACAGGGTGTTCAAATCCTTGTGCCGCGTAAAAGTGTATTGGTTCAGGAGGGGGTAACCTGTCCATAAACAGAAGACACCATGCTTATTTTACAATTTCATACGGCCAATCGGTGATTCCTCCCAGATCATAAATCTTCTGATATCCCGCACCCTGTAATTTCGAAGCGGCTTCCGAACTCCGCCTTCCCGTGCGGCAATAAACCATAACCGGTTGATCTTTCGGGATTCCCAATCGAATGACCCCATTTACCACATCTCCCAACGGGACATTGACAGCATTCGGTATGTGCCCACTCGCAAATTCATCCGGTTCGCGAACATCGATCAGAGCCGGTGGATTCTCACTTTCAAGCATTTTTATTGCATCTTCTGGTTTGATTTTCATAACAACTGTTACCTCTTCTTCCGGTTTTGTTTGACCTTCAATCGTGCCCCGTTCCGAACAACCCCCGAGAAAGATTGAGATATAGATTACAATAAAAAATAGAAAAAGTCTTTTCATGGCGCCCTTTGGGGAAATAGGATTGATGCATAATGATGGCAAATTCTAACATCAGAAATGATTTGGGTTGAATATATATGATTACATCGATACAGAATTCGAAAATCCAATGGGTAAAAAAACTTTTAACAGAAAAAAAAGAACGCCAAGAATCGGGCTGGTATGTCATGGAAGGAATCCGATTGTCCGAAGAAGCTCTGCAAAAAGAAATTCCCATTCAATTTGCTCTGTATACATCGCCCTTGACAAATCGTACAGAAAATTTCATCAAAGCACTGCAAAAAGCCGGAATTGAAGCGGAAGAAATTCCTCCGCAACTGATGCGATCTGTATCGGATACGACGACTCCCCAAGGCATATTAATCGTTGTCAAAGCGCAACCATTGCCGATTCAGCCCGATCCGAGTCTTGTGCTCATTTTGGACGGAATACACGACCCCGGCAATTTGGGAACGATTTTTCGGACAGCTGCCGCAGCGGCGGTCGATTTAATCCTTCTCGCCCCCGGATGCGCCGATCCATATTCGCCGAAAGTGGTTCGCTCCGGAATGGGAGCTCATTTGAAAATTCCTTTTTCTCAATCCGATTGGCGGGAAATCGATGATTTTTTCCAAGTTCATCCGCACATTTTTCCGCTTGCATCGGATATGAAGGGAGGAAAATCTCTTTGGGAAGAAAATCTCCGCCGACCGGTCGCAATTATCATCGGATCCGAAGCGGAAGGAATCTGTAAAGAAGCGGAACGGTTGGCAAAGGACAAAATTTTTATCCCGATGAGTCCGGGTACGGAATCGATGAATGCAGCAGCGGCTGCCGGTATTCTGATGTTTGAAGCAGTCCGGCAACGATCGGGGAAATAAAAGCACGGAGGTGAAATCGATTGAGTAACATTCGTTTTATTGCGTCATCCGAAAGCAGTCAGCCTTCTCTGAGTAAGACAGATTGGCTGGATATCGCTGTCTACGGCGAGTTAAATGATGACCAAACGGCATTGAAAGAGGAAATCCGCCCGTTGATTCAAAAAGCGGTTGAGTCGGCAGTTCCTCTGAGAGTAAAAGCTTCATTGGTACTGGTAGGAAACGGAATAACTTCCAAAGTCCATGATTTTTCTCATGCGGGA
>JALHEL010000116.1:0-1877 GCA_022837205.1 Leptolinea sp. | reverse complement strand
AGCTCTCTTCTTGCGGAAACCTTAGCTACCGAATTGAATCTGTCCTTTGCCGATCATATTTCGGATTTTAAAATACAGCCTAATAAAGACCTATCTTCCCCCAGAGAAGAACAACAGCCAATCTTTCAGGCGGTCGCTCAATCGAGACCACAGATAATAACGGTCCGAACAGAAACACTTCCGATCCAGCCCGTCAGCCCACGCTCCGTCGGTGAAATAATTCTATGCGAATTACCTGACGAGCTTTTTCTCCGACAAATCGAAAAAGGTTCATCATGAACATAATCGTTTGCATCAAACAGGTCCCGGGTACGACACAAGTTGAAATCGACGAAAAAACCGGCGTGATGAAACGGGACACCGGTTCGGCTAAAATGAATCCTTATGATCTATATGCGATTGAAACCGCACTCCGGATCAAGGAGGATCTTATCGATGTTCAAACCACAGCGATAACTATGGGGCCTCCGCAAAGTGAAGCCGTTTTGCGCGAAGCCTATATGCTCGGAATCGATCACGGAATTCTGTTAACCGATCGGAAATTCGGCGGCGCCGATTGTTTGGCAACGGCATATACACTCTCCCAGGCGATTTTGAAAATCGGTCTTCCCGATTTAATTATCTGCGGCAAACAAACCACTGACGGTGACACAGCTCAAGTCGGTTCGGAATTAGCTGAATTTTTGGGACTTCCCCATATCGCCTGCGTCTTGAAAATCAATTCGATCACAGACCGGTCCTTGGAAGGGATGATGGATCTCGGTGACTTCACACAGACTGTCGAACTGACATTCCCGTGTCTGATAACAGTCGATAAGGATATCTGCGAACCGCGTTTACCGTCTTACCGGAAAAAAATAGCAACCCGAGATCGTCCGATTCAAACTCTTACTTTTTCGGATTTACCCGATCAAAATCCGGTTCATTACGGTTTGGACGGTTCCGCGACTCGGGTGATGAGAGTTTTTCCTCCGGTACATCATAAACAAAATCAAATCCTGGAGGGAACGCCGGATACGCTTGCGTCGGAAATCAGCAAAATCTTGATAAAAATGAAAGTTCTCTGAGGCGACCATGGCCGGAATATATATCCATCCGGAAAATATTTCCGATTTTGAAAAAGTGAAAAACCTATGCCCGTTCGGTGCGATTGAAGTGAGTCCGGACGGAACAATTCAAATCAATTCGGGGTGTCGTGTGTGCAAGGTTTGCGTAAAAAACGGCGAACCAGGAGCGTTTGAATACAGAGAAGATGTGATTTCCGCCACCGATAAATCCGAATGGCAGGGTATCGCTGTTCTCGGTGAATTCCTTCCTTCGGGAGAGTACCACCCTGTTATATTCGAATTGTTGGGGAAAGCGCGAGAATTGGCGGATAAAGTCGGTTTCAGGGTCTCTCTTGTTTTGATAGGCAATGAAATTCCAGCCGTTCCCGATCGTTTATGGTCGCAGGGAGCGGATCAGGTATTCGTCTATGACGCTCCGTTGCTGAAATTTTTTGATGCCCGTCTTTATGCGGATGTTGTTGAAGATTTCGCCCTTAAACAGAAACCTTCCGTCATATTGGTCGGCGGAACACCGGCCGGTCGCTCCTTGGCACCCCGTATCGCCGCCCGTTTACACACCGGTTTAACAGCGGACTGTACCGAATTGGATATCCAACCCAATTCCGATCTGGATCAAATCCGCCCGGCTTTCGGCGGAAATATTATGGCACATATTCGCACGCCTTATCATCGACCGCAGCTCGCCACCGTTCGCTATAAGATTTTTTCACCCGTCCAACCCGACGATTCACGCGACGGCGAATGGACTTACTGCGACCTACCCGAAGGATTATTCGCTTCAATGAAGCACATCGGTTCGGATGAGAAACA
>JALHEL010000115.1 GCA_022837205.1 Leptolinea sp. | reverse complement strand
GAGCTTATCATGGAGGAAATAACCAAAATCATAATAAAACAATGACAAGAAAGGTTATATCCTTTGGAACTTTGACTCCATTAATTTCGTTTTCGGGTAAAAGAAGTTATAGAAATATTATGGAGTAAAAATGAAAAGAAAATCCATCTTGTTAAGCTTGATAGTAATCATTCTGATCTGCGGATGCAGCAACAGAAAATCTCCGGATTCCTCTTCCCAAAGTGATCGCTCCATTTCTCAATCAAATAATCCCTACTTAGCTGATTATCAAGGAGAATCTTCGAATTACAATGAAGCCGCATATGCGCCTAAAATGGCTTCTCTTGAAAGTCAATCAAATTCGGAAGTGACTCGACTGATCGTAAAAACAGCGGATATGACGATTGAAGTCCAAGATACCAATCAGGCGTTGGAAAAAATCAGCAACATCGCCACACAATTTGGCGGATTTGTCGTGCAATCGAATACTTGGAAAGAATCAGAATATGAAGAACAATCCCTTCTTTATGGCGAAATTACAATCCGCATAAAAGCTGAAAACTTCGACGAAACTATCCGAATGATTGAAAATTTGACACCAAATTCCGAAAAAAATGTGTTGAGCAAGGTTATTTCGGGAAATGATATTACCAGCGATTATATTGATACAAAATCAAGGCTGACCAGTCTTGAAAACACCAGAACAAAATTAAATGAGATCATGGCAACTGCCACCACCGCCGAAGAAACATTAGCGGTTTATAAAGAAATAGCAGATATAGAATCTCAAATTGAAGTTCTGAAAGGACAAATTAAATACATGGAAGAGAGTGCTGCTCTTTCTTCCGTCACTGTAAAAATTCATCCGATTCAACCCGAAAAAACAATCGAAGTCAAAGAATGGTCAATTTCCGAAATTTTAAAGGGCGCTGTCCAAGATCTAATTGATTCGGCACAAGATTTTGGAGAATGGCTAATTTACTTTGTTATTTCTGTCCTACCATTTTTAATCATCATATTTGTTCCGATCTATTTTATCGTTCGAGCTTGCTCGAGAAGGAGAGAGAGGAATAAACAGAAAAAAGCAGACAGCAAAAAAACGACCGATCAAAAAGATAATCAACCGTAAGATCAATACAAATCCGCTCATTTTTTGAAGATCCCGAAGGAAAATTTTGGGATCTTTTGTTTGTTGATCCCGGTGATAAAATCATTGGTAAAATGGCTGCACGAATTTCCGAAAAAGAAAAAGAACAGTTAAAGCATGCGGGTGAAATTGTTTATGAAAACATCACACCCGAAAAAGACCCGGTATATACGCCGATACCTTCCTTCGTTTCGGATAAAGTAATCTCCTTGCTTTCGGCGAGAGGCATTCGATTTTTATATCAACATCAATTGTTGGCATTAGAAGCTGAATTTAACAAGAATAATGTAATCCTTTCGACGGGAACCGCCAGCGGAAAAAGTCTTTGTTATCAAATTCCGATCATGGAATATCTATTAAGGGATCCCGATTCTACGATGTTATTAATCTTTCCGACGAAAGCCTTGACGCAGGATCAACGGAAGAATTTGGCATATTTGATTCCGGAAAAAATACAGGAAATTGCCATTTATGACGGTGATACGCCGCCATACCAGAGAGCCGCAATTCGTAGAAATGCGCGTGTTATTCTCACCAATCCGGACATGTTACATAACGGAATGCTTCCTTTTCATCCTTCGTGGGCACGGTTTTTTGAAAATCTGAAGCTGGTTGTTTTGGATGAAGCACATATCTATCGCGGGGTTTTCGGCGCTCACACGGCGAATGTTATTCGAAGGTTAATCAGAGTTCATAAACATTATACTCAGTCTTCTTTATCTCCTCAGTTTATCCTCTGTTCGGCAACTTTATCAAACGCCAAACAGTTGGCAGAGAAATTGGTCGGCTCCGAAGTGACAGAATTCTCTCAAGATACTTCCGGAAACGGAGTTCGGGAAATATTTTTTTTAAATCCTCCGATCGTCGATGAAGCGCTTCATCTTCGAGCCGGTTCTATCTATACCGCGGCAAAAGTCGCGGAAATAATGGAACAGAAAAATCGCCAAGTCTTATTGTTCTGTCAATCCCGCCAATCGGTCGAATCTACTGTACGAAGATTAAGGGATATCGGTATCAATGCCGATGGATATCGTTCAGGCTATTTATCGAAAGAACGGCGAAAAATCGAGAACGGATTGAAAGAAGGCTCAAATCGTTGTGTGGTCGCCACCAATGCTTTAGAGCTGGGGATGGATATCGGCGGTATGGACAGTATTCTCTCGATTGGGTATCCCGGATCGATTGCTTCATATTATCAGCGGATGGGAAGAGCCGGCAGAAACCATCAACCCTCCGATTTCATCATGATTGCATCTCAAAATCCGATCGACCAATATCTGATGAAGCATCCGGACTATATTACCGAACAAAAAGCGGAACCGGCATTAATTGATCCGGACAATCTTTTGATTTTATACCAACATCTTCAATGTGCGTTATCTGAAGTTCCTTTTTCTTTTTCCGAATCCTACGGCGGTCTGACGATTGACGAAACTCAGGAATTGTTAGAGAGTTTTTGTTCGATGGGAATCGCCCGAAAAAGTTCCGGACATTTTTATTGGCTTGAATCATCTTCTCCCCAACATACGATTTCTTTGAGAAACAGCGGGTTAGATCGAATTTCGATTGTCTCACAGGATTTCAATGGGAAAAAAGTTCCGGTCGGTGATATCGATCGTCCTTCAGCATATTGGATGGTTCATGAAGGAGCTATTTATTTCCATAACGGAGAAAGTTATCGCATCGATGAATTGAACTTAGATGAAAATATAGCATTTGCCCGTCCGATCCCGGCTGAGTATACGACCGAAGCAGATAAAAAAACAACCATTTTGACAAAGAATGTTCTTATGAAAAACTCTGTACAAAATGCGGATTTATCGGCTGCGGAAGTCACGGTCACTACGCAAGTGATTGGTTACAAAAAAAGAGATATCGAGACAAATCAGATTTTGGGAAGTTATCCTTTAGATTTACCGCAAGAAAAATTAGAGACCAAGGCATTTATTCTGAATTTGAGCGATCAGTTTCGCGAAGAACTTCGAATCAACAGCCATTGGACAAATGATCCCAATCAATATGGGCCGAATTGGTTTAAAATTCGCAAAACGATCCTCGAACGAGACCATTTTCAATGTCAGCTTTGTTCTGTTTCCGGAACCGAACAAACCCTCCATGTTCATCATATCATTCCGTTTCGGAACTTTACGAATCCGGTTGATGCCAATCAACCGGAAAATCTGACGACACTTTGTCATACGTGTCATGATCGAGTCGAAGCGGCCGTGAAAATGCGCAGCGGATTAACCGGCTTTGCTTCGGCTTTCCTCCAGATTTCTGCTCTCTTCCTCGAATGCGACGCCAACGATCTCAATGTGATCAGTGATCCTGCTTGCGCCGAATATGATGGGAAAGCGACAATTTATCTTTACGAGACAATCCCGGGAGGGATAGGCCTTTCACAAAATATCTTTTATAACTTTAATAAAATTGTAAGCGCGGTGAAAGATTTAATCGAGAACTGTGATTGCGAAGACGGTTGCCCGGGATGTGTCGGTCCGGCAGGAGAAATCGGCATCGGCGGAAAAGAAGAAGCTGTTGCAATCGCTTCCGGTTTGCTTTTGTCTTGACCTGTTTGTTACAATTAATGTATGGGTGATATTCTTTCTCAATTGAGGCAGTTGGGTGTAACACTTGGAATGCCGGAGAACCAAGATTTTGTTAATGAGAGGCATTCAAGCACACTTGATGCGCTAAAAATTACTTTTTCGGACGGCTTTGTCGGTGAAAATGAATTTGGCTCATATTTTATCAACCGTAAAATTTATCCGATGCCGATGATGCACGGATGCGTCGAACTGAATGATCCGCTCATTTTAACCGACAATTTATTATCAATTTTGGGAATCGATTCGATTGATAAAAAAAGAGTTTTAGCAATGGATACCGAAACGAGCGGTTTATCGGTAGCTTCTTCCGCATTTGTTTTCATGATCGGAATGGGCTATTTTTATGAAGACAGTTATATCATTGACCAGCTGATTTTACCCGATTTAGGTGAAGAAAAAGCCTTTTTAGCTCAAATTGAGAATACCTTTGCTCGTTTTGACACTATTTTGACTTACAATGGCAGATCTTTTGATATTCCTATGATTAGCAGTCGCGAAAACTTCCATTACTTCCCGAATTCTTGTAAAGATGTGAGGCATATTGACTTTTTGCCGCTTGTCCGAAAATATTGGGGAAAGTCTCTTGAAAATTGCCGACTTTCGACTTTGGAACGAGATGTACTGCAAGTCACTCGCGGGATAGAAGAAGTTCCGGGATATTTAGCTCCCGAGTATTATCGGGAATTCCTTTCTTCGGGTGACGCCGAAAAAATAAAAGGAGTCGCATACCATAATCAGATCGATGTCTTGAGTTTAAGTACCTTTCTGATTTATCTGAGCAACCTGATGCAGTTGAATTTAAATGACACTGAGATCAACGATCAATGCGGAATCTCAATTCAAGAACTGAGAAAAAATCTATTGAATCATAATCCGATTGACAACCCGGAAATCTTTTGCGGGAATACTTTTCCTGTCGCAGACCGAAAGAAAGCAGCGGCATATCTGCAAAAGCACAGAGAAACAGAAAAAGCGATCGAAATATATCGATCTTTAGTAACGGAAGGAGATGTTGACAGCTGCCTTGCTTTATCATCCATTTATTCCAAATCGACGGAAACTACCCCGCAAGCAATTGAATATTTGAAAAAAGGGGCGGAATTTGTCGAATCAGATCTTTGCATGGGTATTTGGTCAAAAAAAGAAAAACAAGAAAAAATTAAAACTCAGATCGAAAAAATGGAAAGGAAGTTGAGAAAGAATCATGGCCGGGAAAAATGAAATCATCTATTGGGCTGAAAACGAAGCCGAAGCGGTAGTTATCGTTGCGATTTTGGAAGAAAACGGAATCCCGGCAATAAAATTGCGGGAAAGTTACGGCGCTCTAAATAATCTTTCTTTCGGAATTTTTGGAGAAATTGCCATCGCTGTGGACGAAGATCGAGCGGAAGAGGCAACAGCAATCATTAATAGACAGCAAGAATCCGCAGCAAATTCAGACACGAATCAGGAGAATGATGAAAATGATGCGTCATCCGGTGAGATTGATAAGGACGATCGCGATGATCCATTTTAATCTGGATAAAGCCGAGAAGAGGTTTCTCGGTTTCTTTATGCAGGACCTTATAATCCGATTGTTCGGATATCTTCCAATGCCGAGTTGATGTCTTCGGTAAAAGCTTGCATTAATTTTTTGGTAATCGGACCCGGAGCTTTTTCATCGATTTTTTGATTATCAATGCTGCGTATCGGAAGGATAGATCTGCTGGTACTTGTGATAAATGCCTCATCTAAATACTTCAATTCATGGATAGAAACAGGTCGAAGATTTACCGGAATTGCCAGCTTTTTCGCTAAACGCAGAACATAATCCCGCGTTGTTCCGAATAATACACCTTCTTCGGCGGTAAATATTTCATCTCGAATAACGGCGTAAAAATTACTGCTCAGCCCTTCCAAAATTTCATTATTACTGTCTACCATAAGAATTTCTTCATATTCGGATCCTTTTTGTCTCCGAACCTCATTTGCCTGAGAAAGAAATTTATTTAGCTTTGCTTTTGGATTCGATCGATGTAATGTTGTTGTAATCACATCGATTCCGTTTTCATAACATTTTATATCCGGTGTAATCAAAGTCTCCAAGACGATATAGATATCTCCCAAGCAAACGGACAGATCAACAGTTATGCGAATCCTTAATTCATTGTTCGGATATTTTTCGATGACTTCTCCAAGGAACTTGCAAATTTCTTTCCGATTCAGTAAAACCGGTTTCCCGGCAAGTCTTGCCGTCTCTTCCAGTCTGTCAAAGTGCTTTGTCAGGTTCAAAACAAAAAACCGGTTGTAAGTCCGAAATGTTGTATAAGCCCCATCCGGCGTATATCTTGAGGAATCATTTATAGATACAAATTTTCCCTCGGAAAGCGAAGTGATT
>JALHEL010000114.1 GCA_022837205.1 Leptolinea sp. | reverse complement strand
TTGATTGTACCGGTTGCGCTCGAGCAAGGTTCCAAATTCGCGATTCGCGAAGGCGGGTTGACCGTCGGCGCCGGTGTGATTACTGAAATCGAAGGATAAGAAGGAGTATCAGCGTTTGACGCTGAAAGAGAAAGAATATGGCATCCAAAAAGAAAGATGTTCGCCCCGTCATTACGTTTGCATGCACAGAATGCAAAGAGCGAAACTATACCTCACAGAAGAATCGTCGCAATGATCCCGGGAGAATGGAATTAATGAAGTATTGTTCGCGTTGCCGAAAACATACTTTGCATCGGGAAGCAAAATAAGAAAAAGAAATACCCGACCGATCGTATCTTATCGGTCGGGTATCTTAGGTGAATAGCTCAATTAGGCAGAGCGCCTGTCTCCAAAACAGGAGGTTGTGGGTTCGATTCCTGCTTCACCTGCAAGAAGGTGACGCCGCATTCAAGCGGCGTTTATAGGCATAAGTGCCGAAGAAATAAGGAGTGACCATTTTATGGCAGACACAAAAATAAAGAAAACAGAAAAACCGGCAAAACCATCCGCTCCGAAGAAGCCGAATAAAATCGCTAAATGGTGGAATGAGACGATTGGTGAGTTACGAAAAGTAACCTGGCCTACCAGAGAAGAAGCACTTCATATGACAAAAATCGTTTTGATTGTTGTTTTTGCGATGGCGGTTTTTTTGGGAATTGTTGACTTTTTGTTCTCTGAACTAATTGGCACGATCGTCGGATAAGGAACAGGATTGTTGAATGAGCTCTAAAGAGAAAGATGAGTTGGATGTTCTGAATAACTCAGATGAAGATATCGGCGCGGAAGAGATATTGAAAGCGAAAAAAGCGACTCGCGCCAAAGCCAAGAAAACAGAACGACCATCCGCACAAATACCCGAAGAAGAAACCAAGATCGAAAGCAATGAAGAACGGAATTGGTATGTGATTCATTGCTATTCCGGTTATGAAAACAAAGTCCGTCATAACCTCGAACAGCGGATCGATTCCATGGGGATGAAGGATAAAATTTTTGATGTGGTTATCCCGACTCAGGAAGAAATCGAAGTCAAAGAGGGGAAACGCAAGACGATTGAACGTCATATTTTCCCGGGTTATGTCTTGGTCAACATGATTCTGACCGAAGAATCATGGTTTATCGTTCGAAATACACCGGGCGTTACCGGATTTGTCGGAATGGGAAACCAACCGACTCCCTTACGTCCAGAAGAAGTGAATTCGATTATTAAACGGATGGAAGCCGAAGCACCGGTGGTCAGCGTAACCTATAAAGTCGGAGAAAAAGTCCGGATTATTGACGGACCTTTCAATGATTTTCGCGGGACGGTTGCTGAAATTGACCAGGATAAATCAAAAGTCCGGGTAATGGTCAATTTCTTCGGCAGGGAAACCCCTGTGGAGTTGGATTTTCTGCAGGTGGAAAAAGCGTAAGAATTTATTGAGGAAATAAAGAGGGACAAAAAACGGTCCTTACCGGGTCCCTTATTTTTGTGGAAGGATAAAATCCGTTAGCACCACGAAGGAGTATATTGTGGCAAAAAAATTAAAAGCAATTGTTAAATTAAATTTGAATGCAGGCAAAGCCAATCCGGCACCTCCGGTAGGCCCCGCCCTCGCAGGCCATGGCATCAACATCATGGCGTTCGTGAAAGAATATAATGCCCGGACCCAAACCCGCATCGGTGAGATTGTCCCGGCAGAAATTTCCGTTTATACAGACGGTTCTTTCACTTTTGTTCTAAAGACACCTCCGGCTTCCTATATGATTAAACGGGCAGCAGGAATCGAAACCGCTTCTCCGGAAGGCAGCAAAGGTCGGGTCGGAAAAATTACCCGTGCTCAGGTTCGGGAAATCGCCGAAACGAAATTGAAGGATATGAATGCGGTGGATATTGAAGGTGCCATGAAACAGATTGAAGGCACCGCTCGGAATATGGGAATTCAGGTAGTTGATTAATATTTCGTGGGAGAGTACGACAGATACTCGATCGGACCACAAGGAGTTATAATGGCAAAACACGGAAAGAAATTTCAGGAAGCACAGAAGAAAGTAAATCCATCAACCAATTACGCGCCGAAAGATGCGATTGATTTGGTGAAAGAAACCAGCATCACGAAATTTGATGCAACCGTTGAGATCCACTTACGGACCGGTTTGGATCCGCGTCAGGCGGATCAACAGGTACGGGATGTTGTGGTTCTTCCCAACGGGTTAGGCAAGACCGTACGCGTCCTTGTCTTTGCACAGGGAGAAGGCGCCGCAAAAGCCGAAGAAGGTGGAGCAGATATTATCGCGGACAGCGATGAATGGATCCAGAAAATTCAGCAGGGGTTCACCGATTTTGATGTTGCGATCGCAACTCCGGACATGATGGCCAAAGCGGGTCGTTTAGGTCGTGTCTTGGGACCGCGCGGTTTAATGCCAAATCCGAAAGCCGGTACCGTCGTTCCGGCCGAAGATTTACCGCGTGTCATCAAAGAAGCGAAAGCCGGTCGTGTGGAATTCCGTCTGGACAAGTCGGGAAATATTCACGCCCCCATCGGAAAAGTTTCTTTTGATCAAAAAGCACTTTACGAGAATTTGGCTGCATTCTTGGATGCCGTACGAAAAGCGAGACCGGCCGGAGCAAAAGGAACTTATATCAAGAAGATTACTTTGGCTTCGACAATGGGACCCGGCATTCATGTGGATCTTTCTGCGGCTCAGGGATTGGAACCAATCGCTTAATTTGTAAGGAATAATAAGTAAAGAGCAAATTAATCAGGTAAAATAAAAAAAGTTCTCTGAAGACAGCCGGTGCCGAAAGGCTTAATATCCTGCCGAGGCGAATGACAGTTATAGAGTTTATGACTTTTATGTCTTTGCCTTCGAGTTTCGGGGCAAAGACTTTTTTTTGAAAAATTAAAGGGAGGAGGTATTATTCATTGGCATTCACTAAATCAGAAAAGCAAAAAATGATGGAGCAATATTCCCAATGGCTTCAAAAAAGTCAGGGAGTATTTATGCTTGAATATTCAAAGATGGATATGCCGGCGATTGATGAAATTCGCGCAAAAGCACGCGAAGCCGGCGGAGAAGTTCATGTTGTAAAAGACACCCTGATTCAGAAAGTGCTGGAAAAGGAGAATTACAAGTTACAGAAAGATATAACCGGAACTTCATTAGTCGGGTTTGCTTTTACCGATGCCGCTGCAATGGCAAAAGTCTTTTCGGATCTCGTAAAGAATGAAGCCTTTAAAATAAAAGGCGGCTTTTTAGATAAGAATGAAATTTCCGAAAGTCAGGTAAAAGCCCTCGCAAGTTTACCGCCGCTGCCGGTTATGCGGGCAAAATTGCTCGGTACCATTTTGGCACCCGCTTCACAATTGACTCGTATTATCGCGGAACCCGGGCGTTCACTCGCCGCAGTGATTCAGGCGCACATTTCCAAAGAGGAACCGACTGCCGCCTGATCGTATTGAAATAAATAAAAATATAAATAATAAAATTAGGAGTTTTAAAATGGCTGATATTGAAAAACTTGTTGAAGCGCTAAGCTCTTTAAGTGTTTTAGAAGCTTCAGAATTAGTTAAAGCGTTAGAAGACAAATGGGGTGTTTCCGCCGCAGCACCTGTAGCAACCGTAGCGGCTGCACCGGTAGCCGAAGCTGCTGCACCGGCTGAAGAAGCAACCGAGTTTGATGTCATTATTAAAGATGCGGGCCCGAAGAAGATCGAGACGATTAAGGTTATCCGTGTTCTCACAAATCTCGGCTTAGTCGAAGCGAAACAAATGGCTGAAACCGCCGGCGCGAAAGTCCTTTCCGCTGTCGGGAAAGAAGCGGCAAATGACGCAAAGAGCAAACTCGAAGCTGCCGGCGCAACCGTTGAAGTAAAACCGGCTTCATAATTTTTTATCATCAATCATTTGTTCTTTCGCCGGAGTATAGTGATCGGATTTCTCCGGCGGATCAACAAGACAATGAAAATCAAAAACATGTTTCGGGCTGAACACCTGAAACATGTTTTTTGTTCCCGATTATCGCTTCGGAGTGCCCCCCTGTGGCAAGTGACGCCGATCTTTTTTCCTCAACCGAATCCTGCCTTTTTTTTATAAGAATCATTAATAACTCGATTTTGTCAAAGCCATTGAAAATCAACGGCTGAACGGTTATGATTTCTTTATCAAAATTTTTTGAAAAGGATCGTTTTTCGAAAAATCATTCTGAAACAGAAGGAACCTATGAGACCAATTCCTTACGGACTTTGGAAAAGTCCCATTTCTGAGCAGGCAGTCGCTCAACGCGGTAGGATTAATACCTTAAAATGGGGATCGGACAACCGTCTCTATTTCTCCGGGAATCGGGGAGGAAATTCATTTCTTTATGAATATCGCTGTGATTCGGGGTTAAAAAAGCTGAACGGCGATTTACCGGTAGGGGGAAATATCGGTTATGGCGGCGGAGATTTTGATGTACGAAACGAAAAAGTATTATTCAGCGCCGGCAAACGCGGATTATTTCTTCAGAACCTAAATAAACCGGCATTCAAGTTGCTTACCAATGACCGGTATATGACCGCTTCTCCGGTAATCAGTCCGAACGGTCGATTTGTTGCTTATATATCCGGCGACGGTACGGATGATCAAATGGCATTGCTGCGTTTGGACGAACGAAGTTGGCCGTTTTTATGGGTTCACGGAGCAGATTTCTATATGCAACCGGCTTGGAGTCCACGCGGAGATTATTTTACGTGGGTGGAATGGAATCATCCGGATATGCCGTGGGACGGTTCAAAAGTGATGATCGGAAAAGTCGATCCGGAAAACGGAACAATCTCCGAAATCGTGCATATTGCCGGTAAAATGCCGTTCCCCGCTTCTCAGCCAAAATTCTCACCCGATGGGAAAATGTTATCTTACATACGATCGAATGGTGAATGGGAAGATCTGATCCTGCGGAATTTGGAATCTGGAGAGGAAAAAATCTTGGTCCACGGAGATCACTTTGCTTTGACGGTTCCGGCTTTTGCCCAGGGAGTGCAGACTTATGACTGGTTTCCGGACAGCCGGCAGATCGCATTTTTACAAATTTTTGGGACCAGAAGCAAAATTTGTATCGTCTCGGTTGAATCCGGAGAAATCCGAATATTAAATTCTCCGCAATATTCTTCTTTTGACGCTATTTCGGTTTCTCTTGAGACCGGAATGATCGCAGCCGTAGCCGACAGCCCGTTACAACCCACTCAAATTATTCTGGTAAATGACGACGGATTCAAAATCGTCTTTCGATTGAGTGATGATCTGATAGACGAAGAATATATTTCAAAACCACGGGAGATTTCATGGGAAGCACCGGATGGGACTCCGGTTTACGGTATCTTTTATCCGCCAACCAACCCCGATGCAAATTGGGTGGGACTTCCGCCTGCTTTTGTTCATATTCACGGCGGACCGACCGGCAAAGCGGATTTACGCTTCAACCCGGAAATACAATTTTTCACTTCCCGCGGATTCGGATATCTTGAAGTAAACTACCGCGGCAGCTGCGGTTATGGAACCGGTTATCTGAAAAGTTTGTACGGCAATTGGGGCGTCTATGATGTGGAAGATGCCGTTCTCGGTGCGAGCTGCTTAAGTGCACTACACTTGGCGGATCGAAACCGGCTCTTGATCATTGGCGGAAGCGCCGGCGGTTTTACCGTTCTCAATACATTAATTCAATATCCGGATTCTTTTAAAGCGGCTGCTTGCCTTTATGGGGTGACCGACCTTTTCGGTTTAGCCATTAATACTCATAAATTGGAATTGCATTATACCGATTCGCTGGTGGGACCGCTTCCGGAAGCCGCACCGCTTTATGAAGAACGTTCACCCATTCGGCACGTCGAAAAAATCAAAACACCCCTTGCGATTTTCCAGGGAGGGATTCCGTCGCCCTGAGACAATTACGGATTATCTTTCGACACTTTATTCTTTTGCGACACAATATTTGCTTTAGTCACGTAAGGAGGGTCCCGTTCATCAGCAACTTTCTTTACCGATTCTCTTGCATTTGGTTTAATTTAAGTTATAATTATTACTAAGTTGTAATGAGTTTATTTTATTTCTTCTTGATTCCCGGCAGAAAGAATCGGAAGACAAAGAAGCAACAATTAACTGAGGAGAAAAAATATGTTATCGAAACAGATGCAACAAGCTTTAGTGGAACAGATTAATAAAGAATTTCATTCCGCCTATATTTATCTCGGAATGGAAGCATACTTTGAAAATGAGAATTACAAAGGAATGTCCGCCTGGATGAATAAGCAAGTGAAGGAAGAAATCAGTCATGCGATGAAATTTTTCCGCTATGTTTATGAGCGATCCGGCGAAGTTTCCTTAGACACAATCGAAAAAGTTTCCGTCGATTATAAAAATCCATTGGATGTCTTTAAAGCCGGCTTGGAACACGAAAAGTTCATCACTTCCAGCATTCACGGACTTTACGATCTGGCTTTGGCTGAAAAAGATTACGGGACACAGGAATTGTTACGTTGGTACATTTCCGAACAGGTGGAAGAAGAAGCCAATTTTGAATATATTATCGCAATGTTAGAGAAAAGCGGAGATAATCCGGGCGGTTTGATGATCTTGGATGAGAAATTAGGAGCCAGAGAATAGTCTTTTCAATCGAATCGTCA
>JALHEL010000571.1 GCA_022837205.1 Leptolinea sp. | reverse complement strand
TAAAATTGCAATGTAAATAATGTAATATTATAAAATCACTAATTAAACTTTTTTAATTTTGTTAAGGAAAATACCCTCCATTCTAGCCCCGATGGAAACGGCATCCTTTTTTGTTTCGCCGACAGGCGGAACAAAAAAGATATAGTGGACAGCGGGACGGGTCTTCGAAAGAGGCGAAATCCTGGTGCTTCTAAAAACAGGAATAATTCCGTAATTTTGCAGCATGAACGTGAATTTAAATCAAGATACTATTTGTGCAATCGCCACGGCAAACGGAGTTGGAGCTATTGGAATTATAAGAATTTCGGGTAACGAGGCTTTTAAAATTGCAGCTAAAATTTTTGAAGGTAAGAATCTGGAGGAGGTGAAAACGCACACCATTCATTATGGTTTTATAAAAGATCAAGCGGAAGTGATTGATGAAGTGATGGTTTCGGTTTTTAAAGCGCCGAAAACCTTTACGGCAGAAGATTCTGTGGAGATTTCTTTTCACGGATCGCCGCATATTGCAAAGAAAATTCTGGAAGTTTTGGTGAAGAATGGGGCGCGACTGGCGAAAGCCGGGGAATTTACGATGCGTGCTTTTATGAACGGCAGAATTGATCTGGCGCAGGCGGAATCGATTGCTGATTTGATTGCTTCGGAAAATGAGGCGTCGCGGAAAGTGGCGTTGAATCAGTTGAAAGGGGGAATTACGAATGAGATTTCGATCCTTAGAAATGACTTGCTGAATTTCACGTCGCTGATTGAACTGGAACTGGATTTCGGGGAAGAGGATGTGGAATTTGCGGACCGCACCGCCATGAATAAATTACTGCTCAACTTGCGCCATAAACTGAGTGCTTTGATTGAGAGTTTCCAATACGGAAATGCGCTGAAAAATGGAGTAGAAGTCGCCATCATCGGAAAACCGAACGCGGGGAAGTCGACGCTTTTGAATGCGTTATTGAAAGAGGAAAGAGCCATTGTTTCTGAAATTGCGGGTACGACGCGCGATACGATTGAGGAAGTGATTCATTTGAAAGGAACGGCTTTTCGGTTTGTGGATACGGCGGGACTTCG
>JALHEL010000113.1 GCA_022837205.1 Leptolinea sp. | reverse complement strand
CCTATTAAAATTTAATGTTTCGAATGTAAAATATTAAACAGAACTAAGATTAACGCTGAATCGACATCATTAAGGAAATCAAAGATGGCCGGAACAATAAAGGAAATAGCAAGAATTGCCAATGTCTCCCGCGGGACAGTAGATCGGGCTCTGAACGATCGTCCCGGGGTCAATAAAGAAGTTGCCCAGCGAATTAAAGAGATTGCGCGATCGATGGACTACAAGCCGAATTCGGTCGCGAAGGCGCTTGCTTCACGGAATCGTCAGTTTGTAATCGGCGTTTTGATCAACAGTATCGGGAACCCCTTTTTTGATGATGTCATTTTAGGAATTGAAGCCGCGCGTCAGGAAATCAAAGATTTCGGCTTTCAGCTGAAAATGAGAAAAATGAGAGGCTATAACGCAAAGGAACAGCTTGAATTAATCAAGACCTTCGTTAATGAAGGAATTGATGCGTTTGCCATTACACCTGTGAGTGATCCGATGATCCGCGACGCCTTGAATGAAATGATCGCGGACGGAATTCATGTTGTCTGCTTTAATTTGGATTTAGTCGGGGTAAATTATCTCGCTTATGTGGGATGTGATTATTATAAAAGCGGCGAAACATTGGGAGGGATGATCGGCTATATTACAGGTGGTAAGGCTCGATTGGGAGTAATCGCCTGTACCAATAACTTGGAAGGTCATCGCATGCGGGTGGAAGGATGTCAAAGGGTTTTAGAGAAAGAATTTCCGCAAAGCGAAATTGTTGAAGTAATTGAGGCGGAAGATAACGATGAAATTGCTTATCAAAAAACCCTTAGAATGTTGGAAGAGAGAAAAGAAATCAATGCCCTTTGTTTTAATGCCGGCGGTACAAGAGGCGGACTTCAGGCTGTCCGAGATTTAGGGCTTGAGAAGAAATTGGATATTTTCACTTTTGATTTGACACCGGCAGTGATCGAAGGCATTCAAAATGGAATCGTTAAATCAACCGTGTGTCAACAACCGTTTACCCAAGGATATCAAAGTATCAAAATTCTTTTTGATGCCGTACTGAACGACGTTATTCCCGAAAATGATCATCTTTATACCGATTTAAGTGTCAAGATAAAATACAACCTTTAGTTTTAAAATAATAGTCATTCATCACAAAAAAATAGTTACATTAGTAAGTAGCAGTTACCCGCGAGATTCATAGTATAATCAAATTATTCTTCGTGTACGAGCACGATGAATAAAGTTCAGACTCAGGAGTGTAATCCATGAAAGAATATTACCCGGGAATCCCCAAGGTTAAATATGAAGGGCCGCAAAGCGATAACCCTTTTGCATATAAATTTTATAATCCGGAAGAAATTGTAGCCGGCAAAAAAATGAAGGATCAATTACGCTTTTCAGCCGCTTACTGGCATACCATTTGTGCGGCCGGAGCCGATATGTTCGGGGTAGCCACAGCGGATAAGACATTCGGCAAAACCGATCCGATGGAGCTCGCTGAAGCCAAAGCGCATGCTTTTTTTGAAATTATCGATAAGCTGGGCATAGACTATTTCGCATTCCATGATCGTGATATTGCTCCGGAAGGTTCGAACCTGGCTGAAACCAATAAAAATTTGGATAAAATCGTCGATTTATTTGAGACACTGATGAAAGAATATAAAAAGAATCTGCTTTGGGGAACCGCCAACATGTTCAATAATCCGCGCTACATGCACGGTGCCGGCACTTCCTGCAATCCGGATGCTTTTGCTTATGCGGCTGCTCAGGCGAAGAAAGCTATTGAAGTAACCGTCCGATTAAACGGTTCCGGTTACACTTTTTGGGGAGGCCGCGAAGGGTATGAAACCCTTTTGAATACCAATATGGGTCTCGAATTGGATAATATGGCACGCTTACTGCATTTGGCGACGGATTACGGTCGAAGCATCGGTTTTAAGGGAGCATTTTACATTGAACCGAAACCGAAAGAACCGACAAAGCACCAATATGATTTTGACGCCTCAACCGTAATCGGTTTTTTGCGGAAATATGGCCTGAACATGAAGTTGAATTTGGAAGCGAATCACGGAACACTGGCCGGACACACTTTCCAACATGAATTACGGGTAGCACGGACCGAAGGATATTTCGGCTCGGTCGATGCCAATATTGGCGATTTACTGCTTGGGTGGGATACCGACCAATTCCCGAATGATGTCTATGATTCGACTTTTGCCATGTATGAAATTCTCAAAGCGGGCGGATTTACGACCGGCGGTCTGAATTTCGATGCAAAAGCCCGCCGTGCCTCATTCCAGCCGGATGATATTTTTATCTCCCACATTATGGGCATGGATACGATGGCACTGGGGTTGCGAATGGCTGACAAATTAATTCGAGACGGCAGAATCGATCAATTCGTGGAAGATCGTTATGCCGGTTATAAGAGCGGCATCGGCAAGAAAATTGTCGACGGAACCGTCACAATTCAGGAATTGGAAAAATATGCCTTGGAAATGGGCGATGTAAAAACAAATAAGAGCGGTCGCCAGGAATATTTGGAAGGCGTCGTTAATCAAATTCTGTTTGGATAAACTCATGAATTATCTGATCGGCATTGATCTCG
This sequence comes from Leptolinea sp., assembly GCA_022837205.1. Classification (GTDB taxonomy): domain Bacteria; phylum Chloroflexota; class Anaerolineae; order Anaerolineales; family Anaerolineaceae; genus Flexilinea. The sequence continues at coordinate 3,570 of JALHEL010000113.1, read as the reverse complement.
GAACCAGTGGGACAAAAACCGTTCTGTTTGATGAGAACGGTCATGTTCACGGTTCCGAAACCATCGAATACCCGCTTTATCAGGAACAAAACGGTTGGGGAGAACAGGAACCGGATGATTGGTGGCATGCCGCATGCGACAGTATTCGATCCGTTATTGCGCAAAGCAAAATAAATCCTTCCGATATTAAAGGCCTGGGCATTTCGGGCCAGATGCACGGATTAGTGATGTTGGATAAAGACGGTAAAGTATTGCGCCGTTCCATTCTCTGGCTTGACCAACGGACAGCTAAGGAATGTGAAGAAATTACCGCAAAAGTGGGGGCGAAACGTCTTATCGAGATAACCGCCAACCCCGCACTGACGGGTTTTACCGCCTCAAAAATATTATGGGTGCGCAATCATCAACCGGAAATTTATGAAAAATGTGCTCATATTCTTCTTCCGAAAGATTATGTTCGCTATAAGTTGACCGGCGAATTCGCCACCGAAGTATCGGATGCTTCCGGAATGCAGTTGTTGGATGTACCCAAACGCAAATGGTCCGATGAAGTTTTGGAAAAGTTGGATATCGATAAAAGTTTGTTGGGAAAAGTCTATGAATCACAGGAGATTACCGGTTTGGTCAGTGCCCGTGCCGCAGCCGAAACAGGGCTGAAAGCCGGAACACCCGTTGTCGGCGGAGCGGGAGATAACGCAGCCGCAGCGGTCGGAACCGGTGTCGTGCGGGACGGGTTGGCGTTCACGACGATCGGTTCTTCAGGCGTCGTTTTTGCTCACAGCTCGGGGATCAAAATCGACCCGAAGGGCCGGGTTCATACTTTTTGCTGCGCGGTTCCCGGAGCATGGCATGTGATGGGGGTTCATCAGGCAGCGGGGCTTTCATTGAGATGGTTACGCGATAACGTCTGTGCGGAAGAAGTCGCGGAAGCTGAAAAACGGGGGATCGATCCGTATGATGTGATGAGTGAAAAGGCAGATAAAATTACTCCCGGATCGGACCGGCTGATTTATTTGCCCTATTTGAACGGGGAAAGAACCCCGCATTTGGATCCCAATTGCCGGGGCGTATTCTTCGGATTGTCCGGTATTCATAAACGGGCTCACTTAATCCGTGCGGTAATGGAAGGTGTCAGCTATTCCTTGCGGGATAGTATCAGTATCCTGCGCGAAATGGACATCGAAACCAGCGAAATGACCGCGACCGGCGGAGGCGGCAGGAGCTTTGTCTGGCGACAAATGCTTGCCGATAATTACCATTGCCCGGTGAAAACAATCGATAACAAAGAGGGCCCGGCTTTAGGTGTAGCGATTCTTGCCGGAGTCGGCGTGGGGTTGTTCAGTTCGGTGCCGGAAGCATGCGATTCCTTAATTCACGATAAATCCGTGCAGGAACCGATTCGAGCCAATTCGGATGTTTATGATAAATATTATCCGTTGTATCAGAAACTTTATACGGATTTGAAAGATTCATTCAACGAATTGGCGACTTTATAGGAGGGGAAATAAATCTAAAGTATTTCGAGATTAATGATAGAATTAATATCGATTGATTACTTTGGATTTTTTCAAAAATCGTTTTTTATATCAAACTGGTAAATCCAGCAAATTAAGAAGGAGAGATCGATGAAAAAGTTTATATTTGTTTTGTTAGCTCTGGTAGTTTTAGCTGTTTCAGTACCGGTCTTTGCTGAAGGTGAATTGATCGGTGTGGCTATGCCCACCAACAGCCTGCAGCGATGGAATCAGGATGGGAATAACATGAAGACTCAGCTTGAAAAAGCCGGTTACAAAGTTATTCTGGAATTTGCGAATAACGATGTTGCGCTTCAGATTTCCCAGCTTGAAAATATGATTTTGAATGATGTGAAACTGTTGGTCGTCGCTTCCATTGACGGCGGTGCTTTGGGTGATGTGCTCAAGACGGCGAAAGATAATGGAATTCCTGTTATCGCTTATGACCGCTTGATCACCGGAACCGAATACGTTGATTATTACACTTCGTTTGATAATTATCGTGTCGGTAAATTCCAAGGCGATTACATCGTAAAAGCACTGGATCTGGAAAATGCAGCCGGCCCGTTCAATATTGAATTCTTCGGCGGTTCACCGGATGATAACAATGCTCACCTGTTCTATCAGGGTGCGATAGACGTTTTGCAACCCTATCTTGATTCAGGGAAACTGGTTTGCCCATCCGGACAGATCGATTTCAACACCGTCGCGATTCTCGGCTGGGGCACTGATGATGCACAGGCTCGTATGGATAACCTGATCAACAGCTATTATGCCGATGGAAAGACCAAATTGGATGTGGTGCTTTCTCCGAATGACTCACTGGCACTGGGAATTGCCAACTCATTGAAGGCAGCCGGCTTCACACTGGACAATTGGCCGATCATTACCGGTCAGGACTGCGATATCCCCAATACGATTAACCTGATTCAGGGATATCAGGCGATGTCCGTGTTCAAAGACACCCGCACATTAGCTGAACGGACGGTAAAGATGGCTTCCCAGATTCTGAACGGGGAAGAAGTCGAAGTCAACAATACAACCGATTATGACAACGGTGTGAAGGTTGTGCCTTCCTATCTTTGCGATCCGGTTGTCGTTGATAAGTCAAATTACAAAGAGATGCTGATCGACAGCGGCTATTATACCGAAGATCAAATAGCGGTTAAATAATCGTCAAGCATTGATAGTTTTTTTGAGGGCAGTGTGATTTTTACACTGCCCTCATTCAAAAATACACTTGTATAAAATCACGATCGCATATTAAAATAAAAGTTGAAAATTCCTTGATTCTAGCGAACGACAATTTTTACCTACCGGAACGACAACTTTTATTTCAATATCCACCAAGCCCTGTGAATCAGGAACCTAATATTCAAGGAGCGGAACAAATGGAGAAAATTCTTCTCGAAATGCAATCTATCACCAAGGAGTTCCCGGGTGTCCGTGCATTGGATAATGTGACTTTTCAAGTTCGTGAAGGGGAAATCCATGCTCTGGTAGGAGAGAACGGGGCGGGTAAATCAACCTTGATGAATGTTTTATCCGGTTGGTATCCTCACGGAAGCTATGAAGGAAAAATTATTTACGACGGTGAAGAATGTAAATTCTTCAATCTGAAAGACAGTGAAAAACTCGGTATCGTAATTATCCATCAAGAACTGGGGTTGATTCCCTATTTATCCATCGCGGAAAATATGTTTTTAGGGAACGAAACTGCGCATAGGGTCGGGCCATTCGAGGTAATCGATTGGAACGAATGCCATAACAAGGCAATTATGATGCTTAATCGGGTCGGTTTGGATGAAAATCCTGAAACACTGGTAAAAGATATCGGCGTCGGGAAACAACAGATGGTTGAAATTGCACGGGCACTTGCGAAAAATGTCCGTTTGTTGATTATGGATGAGCCCACCGCTTCCTTGAATGATGCGGACAGTCAAAGACTGTTGCAGATGGTTCAGGGAATGAAGGAACAGGGAATCACCTGCATTATTATTTCACATAAATTAAATGAAGTGGAAGAGATCGCGGATGCGATTACCGTGATTCGGGA
>JALHEL010000570.1 GCA_022837205.1 Leptolinea sp. | reverse complement strand
TTCGCCGTCCCCTACCATCCTCTCCCACATGACGAGGGGAAATGCGCCCATACGTATCATGTCAAACGGCCGAATATCCGCGAGGGTAGTTTCCGAAAATAATGATAAATTTAAGAAAAGCGCTAAACCGCGAACCGAAAGGAAAAAACGATGAGCACAATTACAAAATATGAAGCAGCAGTTACGAATACCGGAGGTCGGGACGGGATCGTTTTCTCCCCGGACCATTCTTTTTCAATGGTGATCGAACCGCCGGATAAATCCGGCGAAAAACACGCCGGAGCAAGCAACCCGGAACAGTTGTTCGCAGCCGGGTACAGCGCCTGCTTTAACAACGCTCTGCAATCATCTTTACGCCGGGATAAAGTGGATTTTGAGTCCAGTACCGTCACGGTATTTGTTGCGCTGTTATATGATCCCGATGAAAAGGGACACCGGATCGGAGCCCGCATTGAGGCATCCGTCAAAGGAATCAGCCTGGATGAAGCTAAGAAATACGTGGCCATCGCTCATACCAGATGCCCATATTCCAAAGCGATTCAGGGGAATGTAGATGTAAAAATCGATGTGGTCGAAGCATAATAATAATTAATCGAAAAACAGGTTGTTCCGGATCGTAATTCGGGTACAGCCTGTTTTTCGAATTTTTTCGATACGAAATTACAATCTGAGCGTATTCAACTGACTATCCATTCGGCGAGTAAGGACCATTGCCAAGTGGTTTTTCTCTTCCTGAAGCACAACCTTAAAATCTTCTTCTTTCAAATCCGGATAAAGCTCAATCAATTCCTCGACGAACAGTACCGAATCGCGTTCGACTTGTTCCGCAATTGCGTAGATATCATCTTTCGTGGAGGCTTTGGCAGCCTTTGCTTTCAGATTATCGGCATCGCTTTCGATATGGTCTTTCATCAGCGCATTCAGATAAGCCTCATGGTCTTCCGACACTTCAACTGTCAATGCCTGAGTGCCTTCATACTTTTTCAAAAGAGCCGTATAGATCTGATAGTGACGATCTTCATCCTTCGCCATTTTTTCAAAGAATTTCCCGCCGAATTTTGCATCATTC
>JALHEL010000569.1 GCA_022837205.1 Leptolinea sp. | reverse complement strand
AAGCATTTCTTTGACTTCTGCGTTCGTGAGGGGGCTTTTGCTTCCAACCCTGCTGAGGGGCTCAAGCTCCGACACGCCGACCCCCGAATGGTCGATCACCCCCAAGAGGATTTAAAAGCCATGCTTACTGTTATGGACACCACAACCTTTGTTGGCTTAAGAGACCAAGCTCTTTTCCTTTTAAGTTTGGATTGCGGAATACGACCGAGTGAGGCTTTACAGTTGAGGGTCAATGATATTGATCTCGACATAAATAGAGCTGTCATTCGTAGTTCGACCGCCAAGACTCGTCGGAGCCGAGTTGTCTTTTTTTCCAGTCAAACCGCTGATATTTTGCGACAACTTATAACGAGCCGCCCCGAAGAATGGGATTTGTCGGTACCGCTCTTCTGCACCAGTTTCGGTGAACTTTGGAACACTCGAGCATGGACGCATCAGTTAGGGAGATATGCCAAGAAAGTGGGGCTGAAACGGTTTTCTGCCTATGACTTGCGACACCAACACGCCATCGAGTATTTACGAAACGGCGGGAATCTCGCAACGCTCCAAAAAGAGATGGGACACACCACCATCTCAATGACCCAAAAATATTTGGCTCTAAGCGAGGACGACATTCAGACCGCCCACGCCCAAGCAAGCCCCGTTAGCAACCTTTTGCCACGCCGTAAACGCCTAACCCGCTTACAAGCCCCCTAGCCACCGCCACGCTAAAAGGGCTTGAGCTAAGCGACTATTTATACCTCTTTCAAAAGTTAGGGGGCTTGTGAGCCATTCTGGCGGGTCGGTTTTAGGGGGATAAGGGATATTTTTAGAATGGAGGGAAAAAACACAAAGAGGAGCCGGGGTTATCCCGGCTCTTTTTTATTTCCGCTCCTGAGCCGCTCGAAGAGCAACGCCCAGATTGTCCCAAAATACATCGCTAACCCGCAACGTATCGGGTTCGTTTTCCCTGGGAGCCTCCATGAGCATTGTAAAATCATGCCATGCCAACGAATGACCAAGATTTCCTTTCGGAGCGACGGGTTTCGCTTCGCCATCACGATAGAAAATTATACTCGACCCGTCGCAATAAAAAAAGCTAAGCCCCAGCACTACGCCACCTCGCTTTCTCCCATCCAAAAACAGCCCAATCTTTTTTGAATGGAGAAAAGGTTTTTCATCACATCGGTTCTATCTTTTTTGAGCTTAAAGGAAATTTCCCAAAACTCTAAGCCTTGGCAATAACGAAGGTTAATCAGCGCCCGCTCCTCGTCGCTCAGACCTCAGACCGTCCAGAAACGCTTCCACTCGCTCGATGTTGCGAACCAGGGCTTGATAGCCCTCGTGTTCTTCCTTTATCTCCAGGAGCCGTTCTTGCGGCGTTATGTGATCGCCGCCTTGGACACGGTCTGACTTTAGGATAGGACTATTTAAAACTACGTCCTCAAGATATTTATCGATTCGCTTTTTTTCTGGGAGCCATTCGTTGAAATAACTTTTTATAAGAGCGTTGCCAAGCTTCTTCAAACTTTGCGCCATTTCTCGAATCATGGAAAAACCCCTTTCTGGTTTTGAATGGAGTCAAAAAATCCCCCATCGCCGCCCCCGAGGGCTATAACTTATTTCCACCAATCGAACCGCCGTGGCGGATTCTATTCGAAAGCGAATTGAGATATTTTTCTCGCTCTTCTTCAAGAGAAAATTCTTCTTTGAATAACGCTTAAAAAGTTCCTTTGCGATTTTTAAAAATTCGCCGTGGAGCAAATCGACAAATTCCATAAAAAGCCCCCCTTTACCATGCTAAATATACCCATACCCCCTTTATGTTACGTTTCGCAATCACTCACGCCTGACTCGCCTCGGGGTTCGGAGCCGACAGCCCCTAGACTTTTCATAACCCCCCCGGGGGTATGGGTAGGAGGGGATAATACCCCTCCACCCTATACCGCTTTGTCCTTGAGCTTTTGCTGGAGATCCCACGCTCGCTCAAAAGCCTTTTGCCGTGCATTTTCCTCTGTGAGAAAAACTTTGAGTCTATTAAAAACTTCGTCGTATTTTTCTTTGACCGCCGGCTCGGAGCTTTCGAGCCATGCCGACCAGTCGTCGGGCTGTTCTTTTGGAATGGAGGGTTGAGAAGGTTTCTTTACCTGTTCGGGGTGCTCGGTCGTTTTGGGTTGATTAAGATTTTCCACGGAGCCATCTCCTTTCTTTTGGATGGTTGAAAGAAATCTATCCAAAGAATTATTTCTTTTCGGTTTGAATCCGCTCGGGAAAATTTCTAGGAGGTTGCCGACGCTAGGTACAACCGGTGCAACCGGCGCAACCCGTGCAACCGTACCTTGTAAGCCCTTGCTATCACTAGGGTTGATAGGGTTGCATTCCCTA
>JALHEL010000112.1 GCA_022837205.1 Leptolinea sp. | reverse complement strand
TAGCTACCGCCGCTCCACTCAAAGTGCAAAGAGATCATTCGAAAGCTTTTCTGATTACCCTTTCTATTCCGTCCGTAACACTTTCACCGACTTATACGAGGACTTTGGAAATGACGCGAACTTCAATTCCGACATCTTCCCCCATTCCGGCAACAGCGACAAAACTTTTTTCGACGGCAACAAAAGTGACCGAACCAACCGAAACATCCACCGCAACCCGGACCGCATCCGCGACTCTCCAAAAAACAATAGCGCTTTTTCTTTCACCGACCGCTGCGGCAACCGAAACCGCTATTCCGACCGCAATGAAGGGTTTCGTAAAACCGACCGAAACTCCGATTCCGGTGATTTTCATCACTCCGATCATTGTCTGTGAGAATAACGGAACGTGTGTGAAGAACACTGTTACGCCGACCCAAATCTCCGATTTCGAATTGATTCATTTTTCGGAGTTTGACAATTCCGTCGTTGTTTCGGGAGAAATAAAATCGGAAAGCGAAAAAACTTATACGTTTATCGCAAACAAAGATCAAGTATTACGAATCGGATTGGATTCTTCGTCGCTGTCAAAACCCGATTTAATTTTGCAAAACAGTATCGGAACAAACATTGAACCGCAGCAATCGGCAAATGAAATGTTCTTCGACTTGAATGAAAACGGTTGGTATAACCTAAAAATCACAGCTCCCGATCACGATTTGAGCTACAACTTAGAGCTTTCATTACCTGAAAGACTCTCTTTTTCAAAAAATCAATCGGTCATTCATTTATCGGATCGGATCAACGCATCATCCACCCGCCGCTTCACAATAGAGATTCCGGCGGGAAAATATTTAAAGCTTTCTTTGAAAATCTTGAACGGAGAGCCGGTTGATTTTCATATTTACGATTTAAGTTCCGGTAAAGAAAATTCATTGAATGTCAACCGAGCGATGGCATGGCAATCGGGAAAAGACGGGCATAAATTCCTGATTGAAATGAAATCGGTTTCTGTCTCGGTTGATTTTGAACTGACGCTTGAAAGCGTTCAGCCTGAAAATTTGTAGATTGAGTAAAATAAATGAAAGATGAAATATTCCGATTCAGAATATTTCGGGAGGATTAAATGAAGAAAACGATCCGTTCCTTTGCTCTTGCGATACTTTTATCGCTGTTTGTCGGCATTTTTACGATTTTGGCACAGACCGACGGCGGGGTCATTCAATTTGGCGCCGGAGAAAGTTCAGCCTGGATCTCAGGAAGTCTGGCACCGAATGAAAGTATTCGGTATTCTTTTTATGCGCTTTCCGGTCAGATCGTTTCGATTTCGGTTAAATCCGCAAACAATAGTGCCATCATCGGGTTCAGTAATTCCAAAGACTATTTCTCTTATTTGAGTCCGGATCGTAAATACATGTACTACACGATGCCGCTCCCGCAGACCGGTACTTATTATCTTACCGTGCAAGATACCGGCCCCGGAACAGATTTCGTTTTGCAGCTGACCATTCCGCCGCTGAATCAAGTCCCCGTTCAGCCGGTTCAATCCGGTCAGCCGGTTTATTCTCAACCGAAATCCCTGAGCGGAGGCACGATTCAATTCGCCGAAGGCCAATCCTCCGCAACGATCAGCGGGTGGTTGGATGCGGGAAGTGATATCACCTATCAGTTTTATGCATCAAAAAATCAAGTTCTGTCCCTTGCGGTCACTTCGACCAACGGGAGTGTCTTTGCCGGTATCCAAGACGGAACGGGATATATCTACCTGAGCCCCGAAAAAAGATGGCAATATTATATTTCGCCTCTGTACAGTACCGGTCCCTATTATCTGACTTTATTTAATCCCGGCGGCGGAACCAATTTCAGCTTCCAAATTACTATCCCGCCTCTCAATCAGACCGGTCCATCCGTTCCGATTCTTCCGACAACCCAACCGGTTCCGGTAATGCCATATCCGATATCCCAAAATGGCGGAGCGATTCAATTTGCCCCGGGTGAAACTTCCGCATGGATTTCAGGAAACGTTTCAGCCAACAATTGCATCCGCTATTCCTTTTTCGGAGGGAATAACTACAAAATGATCGCAACGTTAAACTCCGCAACCGGATCGGTCAGTCTCGGTGTTTCGGACATCTACGGAACGGTTTATCTCAACAGTTTCAATCGATCGAATTATTGGATGATGCCGTTGAAACAAACCGCCACTTACTTTTTGGATGTCTGTAATTATGGGCAGCAACCCGCTGACTTCACATTAAATCTGGTCATTCCGGTAAATATTCCCACCAGTTATGCCGTAAAAACCGGAACACTTCGAAGCAACAGCGTCGTCAGTTACACCATTTTCGGTCATGCAGATCAGGTAATGACCGTTAATTTAAACAGCGGTGCAACTCCGCAAGCCTATTTACGTATTATGGGATTGGGTGACGGTGTTGTATATTTGGATAACAATGCCTTTCAAACCTATTGGTCCGGAACCTTGCCGGGGGACCAGGATTATCTGATCGATGTGGTAGCATTTGGAGCGGCATCGAATTATCAGCTGTCCGTCAGCCTCGAATAACGGGACAAAGCAATTCCACCGGAAAGGGTGTCCCTGTAAAGAAAAAGGATGCCCTTTCTGATTTAAAACACAAACACATATTAGAAAGGCAGATAAATGAAGGACGAAAAACAGGGTTGTTTGAGCGGTTTGCTGCAACTTTTTTTAGTTAAAAATATTTATGATTGGGCACAAAGAAAATTCGGTTACGGGAACGGAATCTTGGGCTGCGGCTGCGGTTGTCTATTAATGGTTGTTTTTATCATCGTCGTCTTTTCCATTCTTACCAAGACAAATTTCTTGGATTTCAGTTTCTGAAAATGGAAAGATATCAGGTCATTCCCAGAACTTTAATCTTCATATTTCATGATGAAAAAATTCTTCTGTTAAAAGGAGCACCGGATAAAAAGAATTTCCCGCATCTTTATAACGGATTGGGTGGACACGTGGAACGAGGCGAAACGATACTTGAATGTGCACGTCGTGAATTGAAAGAAGAATGCGGATTGACACTCTTAAATCTGACACTGTGCGGGATTTTGACCGACATTACCGGCGAGCAAGTGGGAATCCAAATCCATTTATTTAAGGGGTCCGTCGATCAATTAGCCGATCATCTTCATTCCTCTTCCGAAGGAACAATCGGTTGGTTTCGCAAGGACGAAGTGGCACATTTAGAGCTGGTACCCGATGTCCCTTTTTATTTGGAAACGGTTTGGAATTGGAAGCCCGGGGATCCTTTGATTTTCGGGATCATCGATCGGAGAAATACACCGGATAACCTTATCCGATTTACGGCAGCATAATTTTTATTATATGTTTCTGCTTGCGAATTGTTTTTATCGGTTCTTTCCCAATCGATAAACAAAATTATCATTTAGGTTGATTAGCCGCCGGCTTGATTATAATGGGTAAATATTCGTTTCATTCTCTGAAAGAAAGGCACAATATTCATGGATTTTAAAACTTTCGGAAATCAGAAAAATCCTTCTTTACTGCTGCTACATGGCTTAGCGATGACCTGGAAATCTTTCGACGAAATAGTTCCGTTATTGATGGATGATTATTTTTTGGTAATTCCGGTGCTGGACGGACATAATCCGGATAACCGATCCAATTTTCAAACCGTCCAAGAGGAAGCGGAAAAAATTGAAAAAAAGGTTGTCGATGATTTCGATCGCCATCTCAGCGGAGTCTTGGGATTTTCATTGGGAGGAACGATTGCGATTGAATTATTGACCCGGAATAAAATCCAAATGGATCGGGTAATCTTGGACGGAGCTTGCGCAAGCACACCGGGAAGTCTCAGCAGACCATATGCGTCCATGTGGATCTCCATGTTATCTAAATTTAGCCCTTTATAATATGTTATTTTTTAATTTGTCCGAGAAAACAATCACAAATGCCTGTAAAGCCGCCTTTGAATACGAAATCTCGCCTTATGTCGGACAAACCAAAGCTCAGGTAACTTTTTGGCACGGCCAACGAGAACCGTACCCCGCAAAAACAGCAAAGAAAATGAAAGAATATTTGCCGGCCATGCGAATCAGAATATTCGGGAATTTGGGGCACGGAGAATTATTCAGCCGCTTTCCGCAGCGATATGTTGCGGAGATTCGGAATTTCCTCTTACCGGAAAATCAATCGACGGATGCCCTTCAAACCGAATCATGAAATTCTTCATCGGTATCGGAATAGAGAAAATGCTCCGATATCGAACCGTTGAATTTTTATAAGTTCTTGAAAAATATCCGGCCGGTCTTTCTCCCTCCAATAAGTTCTTTTTTTAATTTATCAAATAATCCCAATCGATTACTTTGTCCCTTAACAATGCCGTCCGATTATTGTTGTAAAATTGAACGAGAGGGATTTCATTGTCACAAATTGATGAAATAAAAAATCAGATCGATATCGTTGATCTTGTCTCGGAAACGGTAAAACTACGACGAACGGGAAAGAATTATATCGGCTTTTGTCCGTTTCATCCCAATACGCGTACGCCTTCTTTCGTTGTATTTCCGGATTCGGGCAGCTGGCGCTGCTTCGGCCAATGTGCTGAAGGCGGAGATATTTTCAGCTTCTTGATGAAACGCGACAATCTTGATTTCCAGCAAGCCCTTCAGGTCTTGGCAAATCGGGCCGGAATCAAGTTGGAAACTTTCAAACAGGAAGACAAAACAAAAAAAGAACAAATCAATAATTTGCATCAGCTGATGCAAAATGCCATTGATTATTATCATAACAATTTGATCCATAATCCCATAGGGAAACCGGCATTGGACTATCTTCATAAGAGAGGTCTCACGGATGAGACCATTCATAACTTCGAAATGGGATATGCCCCCGATTCTTGGGACGCCTTGCTTCAACATCTTTTATCGATGAACGCCGGCCGGCAGGATCTGATCGACGTCGGGCTTGTCAGTGAGCAACGAGACGACAAAGGCGAGATTATTAAAGACGGTAAAATTTTTGACCGCTTTCGAAACCGGATCATGATTCCGATCCATGATTCATCCGGTAACCCGATCGGATTCGGAGCCAGAATTCTCGATCCGAACGATGTACCCAAATTTTTAAATTCTCCTCAGACCGTCCTTTTTGACAAAGGAAAGACGCTCTTTGGTTTAAATCGGGCAAAATCTTCCATTCGCGAGAAAAACCAAGCGGTCATCGTTGAAGGGTATTTGGATGTAATCATTCTGCATCAAGCCGGTTTTACCAATACCGTATCCCCGATGGGAACCGCATTAAGTACGGACCAGGCAAAATTATTGGCGCGCCAATCCAAAAACATGATCTTGGCACTGGATGCCGACGCAGCCGGTGATGTCGCCACTATCCGCGGAATCGATGTGATTCGTTCCGCCGTAAAAAACGATAAAGAAGAGACGGTCGAAAGCCAAACGCTGATCCGTCAAGAACGGAAGCTGAACGCCGATATCCGAATTACTCGAATCCCCGAAGGAATGGACCCGGATGAGGTAGTTTTACGGGATCCGTCCGAATGGCAACAAATTTTGGATAATGCCAAGCCCGTCGTGATTTTTATGATGGAAACATTGGCAAACGGTCGAAATTTGGAAGATGGGAAGACAAAAAGTGAAATTGCCAAGCAAATCATGCCATTAATCCGCGAAGTTGTCGATCCGATTGAACGGGAAACCTATCGACAACAGTTGGCACGCTTTCTGAAGATCGATGAAAATCTGCTGAATTATATTTCTCCGCAAAAGTCAAAGAAATCAACTCAATGGGAAATTCCGGACCGCCTCGATTTTCAATCGAAGCCTTCGCTTGTTTTTGATCCGAAAGAAGGAATTTACAGTAAAGAAATGACCATCCTGCAATTTTTATATCATTTCTATAATACTCCCGGCGCTATTTCAAAAATCGATCGGAACCTCAGAAAATATAATCTCGGCCCTTTACGCAAAGAAGACTTTGAGGAATCGGATTTGCGTGTGATCGCCGGCTGTTATTTCGACGGGCTTAATCAGGATGATGAGCTCAATACACAAAAATATATTATCGAGAATATCCCGGACTCGATCAGGCCGACATTTGAAAAAATCCGCAAACCGAATTTCAAGGGGAGCATCAATCCGGTCGATTTGGACATTGATTTGACCCGTTCCGTCGCCTATCTGCGAAACGAGAAAAATATATTTAATCAGTTGGAACTCCAGACTCTGTATAAGGAGCAGCTTGAATCGGGATCAAATCCAGAAGAGTACGACCGTTTAATCGATCAACTGATCCATGAGAGGAAAAATCTGGAAAAACTGCTGAAAAGTCTTGATCAACGCTTAACCGAGGAACCCAATGGCAAATGAACCGAAAAAAAACGAAAAGAAAAAGGCTGAAAATGAGCCGCAGGATGATTGGGAAAATATCGCAGAAGATATCGATATCACAGAGGATATGGATATGGCGAATTGGGACCGGGACTTGGATCTGAATCTTGATTGGTCGGACGAAGATTTACTTTTAGACAGCGCCAATTATGAGGATCCTGTTCGTCTGTATCTTAAAGAAATCGGGATGGTTGATTTATTAAGTACCGATGATGAATTCCGACTCGCGACCTGTATCGCCGCTGTCGATTTTATGGACCGTTGCGAAGCGGCAATCGGCGATGTTTCCGAAGACCGGTTCATCGAAAGTCTTTATCGGGAGATTTGTGTCCAACTCAGTAAAGCATGGGAGAAATCAACGGAAGCCATTAAGGCTTATAAAGAAGAGTATCCGCTGCCGGATTTAGTTCAAATGACAACGGAAGCGCAGCAATTACTGCGAGCTTGGAAAAGTGAAAGTCCTTCTTATATTCGCTCTTATCTGGATAATGGAAGATGGGGTTCCGATCCGGATTGGTACAAAGTCGTCGATCCGGTTTATGATATTTTTTTGGGACTCTATCTACTGCCTGAAAGCATGCAGGATAAACTTCTTGAATACTTGAAGGCAAACGGCAATGTACTTCCCGATCAGAAAACTTTAATCGAAATGCTGCCGGTTTCCTTTGATATGATTACCCATATTAACAAGGTTCAAACCCAATCCGAAGTGGCAAATCAGATTTTGATCCGCGCGAATTTACGTCTGGTTGTCAGTATTGCAAAACGATATCTCGGAAGAGGAATTTCGTTTTTGGATTTAATTCAAGAAGGAAACATAGGATTGTTGCGCGCCGTCCATAAATTTGATCCGCGCAGAGGGTTCAAATTCAGCACCTATTCCACTTGGTGGATTCGGCAAGCAATCAGCCGTTACATCGCAGAACAGGCTCGTATTATTCGAATCCCCGCACATATGGTTGATGCCGTAAACAAGGTCATGAAGATCCAGCGAAAGTTGGTTCAAGAGCTTGGCCGAAATCCGAGTATGGAAGAACTTGCCATCGAAGCTCATTTTTTGGATCCCGAGGACAGCGAAAGAATAAGGACCTGTCGAGAGCAAAACAAACCGCTGAGCCCGGATCTTCAGAAAAAATTATCGATAGCGATAAACAAAGTTCAGAATCTGCTGCAATCCGCAGAAGAGCCCATATCGCTGGAACACCCGATCGGAGATGAAGAAAGCGGCCAATTCGGAGATTTTCTTGAAGATGAAGATGCGTTGGAGCCGATGGATGCGGCTGCCAAGGAAATTTTAAAAGATCAGGTGATGAAAACGCTGGACATTTTGACGGAACGAGAGCGTCAAGTCTTGGAGTACCGATTCGGTTTGATCGACGGAGAAGAGCAGACTCTGGAAGAAGTGAGCAAGAAATTTAATATAACCCGCGAACGCGTTCGCCAAATTGAGGCCAAGGCGCTAAGGAAATTACGGCATCCGGTCCGGAGCCGAGTTTTAAGGGAATATTTCTCATAATATGGGTGATTATCATTCTCGCCTCCATCAATTAGCAGGCAGCTTTCCTTTGGTGGAATTTTTTGCGTTGACTTATATTACCGATCCGCAAGGGAATTTGTTATTAATTCGAAAAAACGAAAACAGCTGTTGGGAATTACCGGGTGGGGCGATGCAGCCGGATGAAAGTGTTTTCGAATGTCTTCAACGAACCGTCCTTTACGTTACGAACGTATTTATCGAAAAAGGAATGTTGATTCAACTTTTTTCAGACGGTGAATTAAATTATATTGATGAAGATTCCGCAAATATTACACCCGTTTATGCGGTCTTTATTCCGACCAGTGTGCACGGTTCGCTCCGCATTTCTCGTGAGAAACCTGTTGAATTTCGTTTCTTTGCCAGTTGGAATATTCCCACCGATAAAATCTTCCCGCCGATGCTCGGAGCGATTCAATATTACCGGCAACATTTTCCGGAAGGAATCCCGCTTCAACCGCTTGATCTGGACCAATTTGCGGGTTACGGATGATTCGCCTGAAACAGAAAATTAATGGATTAAGACATGCGGGAATCAATCAGCAACGCAAGATCATCCACGGTGTCAAATATATCGGATCGCAGTTCGTAATCCTCGATATGAACACCGAATGTATCTTCTATCATCAACGCCAAATCGACTAAATGAAATGAATCAATCAGACCGCTGCTGATTAATGGTGTATCCGATTTTAATTTTCGATTGGGTTGATTCAGAATCTCATTTTTGATCTTGTCAATAAGTATATCTACTATCTCAATCATTTATTCCTCTTATTTATTTTGCAACTTCTCTGTCGCCTGCATCAGCTTTTCAAGCAGTTGCAATGCTGTCAAATTACGATAGGTCCATGCATAATTAAATGCATTCGGATCGGCAAAATCATTCTTATAAAAAGTTAAATGAATACCATCCTCTACAAGTCCGTGATTCGGTAAATCTTGAATGGCAGCCCAAAAATTCCAGAGCGGCAAATCATATTCCTGTGCCAAATCAGCGATATCTTGATTGATGGAAAAATCTCCCTCGACATTATCAGCTTTGGTCATCAGAATCGGCAACCGATTTTCCGATAAAGTGATTTCAATGATTGTCCTTAAATTCTCTTTGAATGCCGGCGGATTATATCCGTCATTTGTACCCAACGAGATCAATACAATCAGAGGATTCTGAATGCGATATTCGCAGGTGAGCGGAAGTTCATCGGGCTCGCAAGAATTAAAATCCAGCCAATAATTGGACAATACCGAAGCAGCCGAAAAACCGGGTTTTGCCGCTAAACTTCGATGAGAAAATGATCCCTTGTAATAAGATAAAACAGGTTCAAATCGATCTCTATATTCGCCCAAATTATAGTATCGGGAATCTTTATCAAAATCCGCCAAATACCAGTCCGTACTGGTATCGCAATCACCAACCTTTGAAAAAGCATGCGGATTATGACCCGCAGCGATTCCGGCTTTCAAAATTCGCAGCGAATTCTCATTTAATTCCGGTACGATCGGCAAATCTTGCCAAGTTCTGCCAAAATCGGAAGGACGACGATCTTCGATGGATTGTGCAAAAGATGGAACCGAAAAAAAGAAGGGCAGCGAAAGAATCAGAAAAAAGAGATTTTTGCTACACGAGGGAGGCTTTTTCATTTTTATTTTTTATTGCAAACTTTCAGGGAGGACATCCAAAATCGTATCGACTACCTTCTGTCCTCCTTCAGAATTATAATGGATTGCGCTGTTTGTGAAATCAGATTGGGACAATAAATTCCAAAGATCCAGGCACTTCCATTTTTCTTCGGTACATCGATCAGCCAAATCTTTCCGCCAAACGTCATAAGCCTGACGGGGATAGTAAAAATTATAGCGGATATCCGAATTTTCACCATCACTGATTAAAATCGGTTCGTTTATTAAGATCACCGGAACATTACCGGCGATTCTCATCCCGACATTCAACAATTCCCATGCCATTTGATCGTTTGGATAGATTCCGTCCACTCCGTGAAAAGAATTGTCCCGATCAAAATCCACTTGAGCCACAGGGTAATCCGCCGGATAATCTTGATCGATTCCGGTCGCAGCCCACATGAAACCGTAGAGTTGTAAACGGATCAGGTCCATCAGTGCCCGTCTCTGGGAAAACAAAGTCTTCTCCCAAAAGCTTTCGGGAGAAGA
>JALHEL010000568.1 GCA_022837205.1 Leptolinea sp. | reverse complement strand
GAAATCCTTTTTGAATTGGATCCGGAAAAGCGACTTGAAATCTTAAACAGCTTTCTGGCACAAGAATTGGATGTATTGGAACTCGGAAACCAAATCAGTACAACGGTTCAGAATGAAGTGGATAAAAATCAACGTGAGTTTTATCTGCGGGAACAAATGAGGGCAATTCAAAAAGAATTAAATGAAGATGATGTCTTCAGCCGTGACTTAAATGAACTGAAAGAGAAGATTGATCAAAAACAATTCAGTGACGAGGCACGTGAAGTCGCCCTCAAAGAATTTGAAAGATTGACACAACTTCCGGCAATGTCCCCTGAGGTCAATGTATCCAGAAGTTATATTGACTGGCTTTTAGATTTACCGTGGGTGGAACAGACGGAAGATAATTTGGATGTGAAACATGCTTCGGAAATTCTGAACAAGAATCATTACGGTTTGGAAAAAGCGAAAGATCGGATATTGGAATATATTGCGGTGCGTTCCTTAAAGCCGAAGAAAGAGAAACAACCCATTTTATGCTTTGTCGGCCCTCCCGGAACGGGGAAGACATCAATCGGCCGATCTATCGCAGAAGCGTTAGGAAAAAAGTTTGTCAGAATTTCTCTCGGTGGAGTAAGAGACGAAGCTGAAATAAGGGGACATCGAAGGACATATATCGGTGCTCTTCCCGGCAGAATTTTACAAACCATGAAAAAAGCGGGGACGATCAACCCGTTGTTTATGTTGGATGAGATTGACAAACTCGGTAATGATTATCGCGGAGATCCGTCTGCCGCATTGCTTGAAGTACTCGATCCGGAGCAAAATAGTCGTTTCTCGGACCATTATTTGGAAGTAGATTACGATCTCTCGAAAGTAATGTTTATTACGACTGCAAATTCGATTGAAATGATTCCGGATGCGTTGTTGGATCGGATGGAGCTGATTGAATTTCCCGGTTATATCGAAGAAGAAAAATTAATCATTGCCAAAGATTATTTGATTAACCGCCAGACGGAAGAAAATGGATTAGAGCCTCAGGATATCAATTTCACAGATGATGCTATTAAGAGAATCATTCGGGAATATACCTA
>JALHEL010000111.1 GCA_022837205.1 Leptolinea sp. | reverse complement strand
CCCTCGCCGAAGGCGGAAAAAGAAAATGAACCCGATCGGAGACGATTGTTGTGATTCGAACAGCCGGGATTTTTTATACCCGAACGGCGGTTTGAGGAAAACTCAGAGCGCTTTGCGGCGGACCATGTATTCCGCCCACATGGACGTGCCGATCACTCCGGCGTTGTTCCCCAATTGAGCGGGAACAATCTGGATCCTTTCGAGCGGGACTAAATGGACATGTTCTTGGATCGCTCTGCGCATGGGCGCAAACAGGATTTCACCGGCTTGCGCGATGCCGCCCCCGATTACGATCCGTTCCGGCTCCAGTTGGACGATGGAATTTCCGATTGCGATCCCGAGGTAATATCCGGCTGTTTCATAGATGTTTTTCGCGATTTCATCACCCTTCAACGCTGCGTTGAAGACCACTTCCGGTGTCATCTTGTTTAAGTCGTAATCGACCATCTCTCCCAAAATCGTCGTCGCGCCGTGCGCGATCGCTTTCAGAGCGGCGGCTCGAATGGCGGGACCGGATGCATATTGCTCCAAGCATCCGTGGTTTCCGCAGTTGCAGAGCGTGCCATTGGGTTCGACGGTCATATGACCGATTTCTCCGGCCTGCCCGGAATTCCCCAGCACCAATTGTTTATTGATCACCACACCGCCGCCGATGCCGGTACCGATCGCATACATCACCATGGAATTGCAGCCTTTGCCCGCGCCGAATTCGTATTCCCCCCAGGTGATCGAACGCACATCGTTGAGGATGAAAGTGGGAATTCCGATTCGTTCAGTGATAAAGGGACCGACCGGGATATTGATCCAATGCCCCGGCAGGTTGGTCACAAAAGTGGTATATCCGCGCTCGACATCCATCATTCCGGGAATACCGATCCCGATGCCGTCGATATTCATCTTTCCCAATCCGGATTCTTGGATCAGGTGTTCAAACAGATCGACCATCCGCAACAAGACCTCTTCATAACCTTCTCTGGCGAGTGTAGGGACGATTGTCAGGTTACTCACCGTCCCCGTTTGCGAATTGACGATGGCAGCCCGCAGATTTGTGCCCCCTAAATCACAACCGATGAAATTCCCCATAATATCCTCCGGAAGTATTTGTATACAGATTGATTAATGATGATTCTACCCGAAACTTCGTTTTTGATCGGATGCGGACTCGTTTCGGGGGAAAAGTCGTTCAGCCGGTGATTTCGGTATGATCCTCCAACTGCCGGTTGCGAACAGCTGCCCGGCAGATAACGCAATCGCGGCCGATTGTGCTGTTTTCGATCAAGGCGCAGGGTCCGATGCGGCTGCCGGAACGAATTACCGTTTCCCCGCTGATCCACGTATCGGGGTAAAGGGTCACATCGCGTTCCAATCGCACGGAATGATCGATATAAGTCGTCAGCGGATCGATCATGGTAACACCTTCCGTCATCCAATAGGTATTCACCCGTTTGCGCATAATCGCTTCCGCTTCGGAAAGGTGGACGCGGGTATTCACTCCCAAAGCCTCTTCCCGATCCTCCAACACCACAGCTTGAACCGTCTTGCCGTCCCGGTTTGCCAATTCCACCAAATCGGTCAGATAATATTCCCCTTTGGGGGATAGTGTGACGCGTCTCAACGATTCCCAAAGCCATTCGGATTGAAAGCAATACAGCCCCACATTACATTCTTTGATCGCCAACTGCTGCGGAGAAGCCTGGGCTTCCTCCACAATGGCTGCCACACTTCCGTCCGCGTTGCGCACGATTCGGCCGAAACCGTGGGAATCCTCCTGAATGATGGTTAACATTGTAAATACAGCCGCCGATTGTTGTTGTAAATCACAGACCCGCCGGATCGTCTCCGCCCGCAGGCAAGGCATATCCGCATAAGCGACCAACACATTTTCCGCCCGGCCTTTGGCGTCTTTTTCGGCTGCGGCGACGGCGTTTGCGGTACCGAGCTGTTCTTGCTGAACGGCAATATCCGCTCTGCCTTCCACGGCCCGGATCACCTGATCCGCTCCGTGACCGGCCACCACGATCGGCCGGAGAGAGGTAACTTTGGCGACTTCATCCAAAATGTAATCGATCATCGGCTTTCCCATGACCGGGTGAAGCACTTTGGGCGTGGCGGATTTCATGCGGGTTCCCTGCCCCGCGGCCAGAATAATCGGGATAATCGACATAGCGGCTCCTCTTTTTTTTATAAAGTTCGCATACGGGTTATTTGTGTTTGGGGTCAAATCCGATTTCCGATCGTTGGCAAAAATCTGATTCGCGCGGATTTCCGGCGCCATGCTCGGCTCTCCATCCTCCGCCGGCAAACGTCAGCGGCAGATCAAATCGGTCATACGGATGACATCTGCCAGGTATTGTACATCATGAATTCGGATTATGTCTACGCCGCTGACAATTCCGGCTGTTACCGTTGCCGCGGTCCCCATCAGGCGCCGATCGACCTCTTTTTGCAGATAATGCCCGATAAAAGATTTTCGGCTGGTGCCGAGTAAAATGGGATAACCCAATTTTTTGAAAGCGGCCAAATCTCTCAAGATATCCAGATTTTGCTGCGGCGTCGTCCCGAACCCGATACCGGGGTCCAGAATGATCCGGTTGCGTTGGACCCCGGCGGAAAGGGCATGCGTCGCCAAGCTTTCCGCCTCCCGCAAAACTTGCGGCATAGTTTCCGCCTGTTCGGAGAGAGGCTGCCAACGCATCAGAATGATCGGTGCGCCGGTCTCGGCGGCGACCCGCGTCATTGCGGCATCCTTCAATCCGCCGCCGACATCGTTTATCCAGTCCGCACCGGCGTCCAAAGCGGCTTTCGCCACCGCCGCTTTGCAGGTATCAACCGACAAAAGGGCAGCGGGAAAACATTCTCTCAGCCTGTGGATGACCGGAAGCAGCCGCTCCCGTTCCGCTTCCGCCGTAACGGGTTGAAAGCCGGGACGGGTGCTTTCCGCTCCCACATCCAGAATATCCGCGCCTTCTTCCAAAAAAGCACTCGCCTTCCGCAGTGCCGATTCCAGCGGATCTCCGGCGCCTTGCAACAGCCCGTCACCCGAAAAACTGTCCGGCGTCAGGTTAATAATGCCCATCAGGTACGTTTTCACTCCCCAACGGATCACCTTTCGCGATAAATCCAAAGAAAAAGGCAGCTTTCGGACGTTCTCCTCCGGCGCCTCCGCCAACAAAGTTCGCCAATCTTTCCCGGTTTGCGGATCCGCTTCGTCGGGAATCAGCTCACAGAGGGGTTGCAGCACGAAACGGCGCTTAATCATCTGCGGATGCGGAATCGTCAGATCATCGGATTGATAACACAGATCATCAAACAGCAGAATATCGAGATCGATCACGCGCGGTCCGTAGCGGAACGTCTCTTCCCGCCCCATTTTCCGTTCGATCCCTTTCAGGTAGGACAACAGGCTTTGCGGCGGCAGCGTCGTCTGCGCTTCCCAGACCAAATTATAAAAATCCGGCTGATCCGAATATCCCCAAGGTTGCGTTTGATAAACCGGAGAAGTTCTCAGAATCGAGACGGCCGGCGGTAACAACTGACCCGCGAGCGTCAAATTTTCCATTCGATCGCCCAAATTACTTCCGGCTCCGATAAAGACTCGATGCGTTTCCATCAGGCAAACTCTTACGCCGAACAGGCTTGAACAAAAGCGCGGAATAACTTCCGTTGATCGGGCCGGTCTTGCATCCTTTCCGGATGCCATTGAATGCCGGCGACAAAGCGTCGATCCGGCGCTTCAAAGGCTTCCGAAATTCCATCCTCGCAATATGCGGCGGGACGAAAACAGTCCGCCAAACGGTCGACCGCCTGATGATGATAGGAATTGACCTTGAGACTGCCGGTTTCGTAAATCGCCCGCAGCATTGTATTCGGCAGCAGCCTCACCGGATGCTCCGGAACCGAGTCGGACGGCGCATCCTTCGGACGTTGATGGAGAAGCGCATGGGGGCATTGGGAAGGAATGTCGGTAATTAACGATCCGCCCATGGCGACATTCATCACCTGTGTCCCGCGACAAATGCCCAGCAGCGGAAAATCCTTTGCCATTGCCAGGCGGGTCAACTCGATTTCGATTTCATCCCTCTCTAAATTGGGAACGGATACGCTTTCATGGGGCAGACCGCCGAACCGTTCGATCGCCACATCTTCTCCGCCGATGAGCAATAGCCCATCGAACATGTCAAAAATCAACGATATGTCCCCGAGGGGGAATTCGACGGGAATCAGAAAAGGAATTCCGCCTTGGTTGAGAATTGCGCGGGTGTAATGGGTATTCACCTCATCGATTCGCGGCTCGGCGGGGTTGTTCGTGAGTTCCTGATTACACACGATGGCTATCAGCGGGGTTTTGCGGTTCATGCATCCGTCCTTTCGAAATCGGGTTTGAATAAAAAAACAGGAGTGAATGGATCCACTCCTGAGGGTATCGATTTAACGAAAAAATCCGGTAAAAAGACTAAAACTTCTGTTTTAAGCGGGCGCTCTTACCGCTGCGATCACGCAGGTAATATAAGCGGGCGCGCCGTACTTTACTGTGGCGTTCGACGACGACTTTATCGATTCTGGGGGAGCGGGTGAGGAAAGTTCGTTCCACACCGATGCCGTTCGATGCCACACGGCGGACAGTGAAAGTGGAGTTGGTCCCGTTGTTATGAGTATAAAGGACAATTCCTTTAAATTCCTGGATACGTTCCCGGTTCCCTTCCTTAATTTTCACATGGACAGACACGGAATCCCCCGGCATCAAATCGGGAATATTCGGGTTAATCGGGGCTTCAATGCTTCTCAAAATATCAGTCATAATTCAATACCAATCCTTGCAAAGGCTGCTTCAATTTCAGCGCCCAAACGACGCGAAGCAAGATTATAGCATGATCTCCCGAACCTGTAAAGCGGATTGTAATATTTCGGGGACCGGTCTTTTGATGCAGCCTTAATTCGATGAAAGTTTCGAATCATTTAATAAAACTTTTACGAGCTCATAAACGGTTGTTGACGGATCATTCGATCCGGGATGAGAAGGATGATATTCTTTCATCAATCTTTCCGCATTTTTAATGGCTATATCGCTTTTACATCGTAGCCTATGATACATATGGTCATCGTTCTTTTTATATTCGGTCTCTAAATAATCATTCAACTTTTTTATATATGATTTTCGATCCATTGAAGTATTTAAATACTCGAAATGTAAAATATACCAAAGCTCAAAAGCCTGGTTTGAATAGGCAACACGCATTTTGTTTTTACGCGCCAAACGAATGGCTTTTTCGAAATCTGCAACAGGAAAATCATCTTTATCGAAAACACACCAAACCTGATCATAGTTCTCTTCTTCATAATCTTTACGATATTGTAAAGCGTGTTCTACAAGACTCACTGTATTTTTCCCGGTCCCTTCGACCTGAATTTTCAATCCCGGAACCCTGAATTGCTTGAAATATTGAGGTTCTGTCTTCGTTCCTTCGCATACAATCAGAATCCGTTGGTGGACTTCTTTGTGGTTAACCGGCCTTTGAAAAGATTTTTTCGACCGCGGAGAAAATGGTTCACTACGCTTCATCTTGATGATCTTCCCGTTCAAAATCCATCAACGTTTCTTTAAACTCACCGAAAATCGGGATGGCTCCGTATCTCCCTTGTAAATACTCGCTTCCGAAAGATGCATCATTTCGTACCTTCAATTCTGCCAGAGAGTAAAGATGGCTTGCTCCTTCTTCATCCTTTTCTACAAACCAAATCTGATCACGCCGAAACAACTTGTTCGAAAGCAGGTTTGTATCATGAGTCGCAAATATAAGCTGAGCATGATGCGGATTTAATTCTTTGGAGTGAAACAAGCCGATTAATTTCCGCGTCAGTAAAGGATGTAAACGAGCTTCGATTTCATCGATAAACAGGACTTTTCCTCCGATTAAGGTATCAATAATCGGTCCGGATAAATAGAACAATTTTTGTGTCCCTTCGGATTCATCGGTGAGATCAAATTTCGTTTCCTCAAGGGCTCCGTTTTCGCAAAGCTTCCGATGAATCGGTCTAAAATTGATCAGCTCATCGCCCTCTTTTATCTGTTTCAAGAAAAAATCTTTTAACTCTTGGGGTAGATCATTTGGAAACATTCTCGATTCAGAGATCTTTGCTTTTTCGATAATAATACTATCGATTCCGACGTCAAAACCGCGGATAAATTGAATAATTTTTTCACGATACGTTTTATTCTT
>JALHEL010000567.1 GCA_022837205.1 Leptolinea sp. | reverse complement strand
ACAAATTCCTTTTTTAAAATGGCTTCCATCTCCGTGGTCATTTCGATGGTTTTTTTCAGCGATGTTCCTGTTTTCAGTACCGGTTGAATTACAAAATCCCCTTCATCGAGCGTGGGCGTAAATTCCGCTCCAAGCTTGCCAAAAATAAGTAAAGCTGCCCCCAACATAACAAACGCCCCGATAACGATCATCTTTTTATGCGCGCACGCCCATTCGATGGATGGTTTATACGTTTTGTAGGCCAGCCGCATTACCCGGGATGCATTCTTTTCGCCGTTTTTCTCCGGTTTCATAAACAAGGCGGATGCCACGGGCAGCCACGTCATCCCGAGTAAAGAAGCTCCGATTACGGCAAAACAAAACGTGAGCGCCATCGGGCGGAACATTTTCCCTTCCACGCCCGTCAGCGAAATAATCGGCACAAAAACAATCAGGATGATAATTTGCCCGAAAATGGCAGAATTCATCATTTTGGATGCCCCCTTGATGGTAATTTCATCGATATAGTTTTTCCTTTCCTGCCCGTGCAGCTTGTTCGCGTCATCGTAATGGTTATTGAGATTGAGCGCTATAAACTCGGCAATGATTACCCCGCCGTCAATAATAATTCCAAAGTCGAGTGCACCCAGACTCATCAGGTTAGCATCAATCCCAAAAATATACATCAGGGACAACGTAAACAGTAGCGATAACGGGATGATGGATGCGATAATCATCGCCGTACGCAGGTCTCCGAGAATAACCAAAACCACCAAAATCACAATAATACAGCCGAATAACAGATTTTCGAAAACGGTCATCGTCGTGCGTCCAATCAGTTCGCTCCGGTCAACAACAGGATTGATAAAAATCCCTTCGGGAAGAGATTTTTGTACTTCCGCAACCCTTTTGTGTATGGCTTTAATTACTTTTTTCGAGTCGGCGTTTTTGAGCATCATGATCTGCCCCATCACTTTTTCACCTTCGCCGTTGGCAGTGATTGCTCCAAAACGGTTCGCATGCCCGAACTGTACCACGGCAATATCGCCGATAAGCACCGGTATTCCGTTTCTGTTCTTCACCACAATATTCCGG
>JALHEL010000566.1 GCA_022837205.1 Leptolinea sp. | reverse complement strand
TTTCCTTTGACTCGTATCAATCAGAAATTTCATAAGAATTTTCAAATTAAAATGGAATGTTATCAACCGAGCGGTTCTTTTAAAATTCGTGGAATCTCGTATGTTTGCTTGGATGCCAAGAAAAAGGGAATAAGCCATCTTATCTGTGCTTCGGGAGGAAACGCGGGGTATGCGGTCGCTTATTGCGCCAGAACTTTGGGAATGAAATGTACGATCGTAATTCCTAAATCTGCCAGTAACTATATGGCGGAAGTTATTCGCAGAGAAAGCGCTGATGTCATTGTTCATGGCGATATTTTTGATGATGCGAATGAATTTGCCTTGCAAATTACACAGGAAGACAAAAATGCGATGTTTGTCCATCCCTTTGAAAATCCACTTCTTTGGGAAGGACATTCCACGATTGTCGATGAATTGAAAGAACAAACCGACAAACCGGATGCGATTGTTCTCTCGGTAGGCGGAGGCGGTCTTTTGAATGGTGTTATTCAGGGAATAGACCGAAACGGTTGGAGCGATGTTCCGGTGATTGCGTGTGAAGTCGAAGGCGCACCTAAATTTAATTTATCGCTCAAAGCCGGAAAACCGATCTATTTGGATGAGATTCATACTTTGGCTAATACGCTGGCCGGGAAGACGGTTTCTCCGGAATCGATCGAATATGCAAAAAATCACAATATTATTTCCTATTTGACCGGAGATGCAAATGCGGCTCATGCTGTTTTTGAATTTATTGAGGATTTTCGCGTAATTGTCGAATTGGCATGTGGGGCATCCATGTCAGTCGCATACGATGAGCCGGAAATAATCCGTCCTTATCATCATATTGTAGTTGTTGCATGTGGCGGCTCGGGTGTAAACCTTCCTTTGCTGCTTCAATATAAACAAATTTTCAATCTATGAAAAAGAATTTCGAACGTGTTTTTATTAAAATTGGTTATCAGAAAAAACATTATTTAATTGTTATTTATTCAGATAATCATTCTTAAATATTCTTGTATTGATAAAAGGCAAAATTTTTTCTCTTTTCAATGAAAATTGCTTCTTGACAAAATAGGATTTTCTTGTAGAATAAAAAC
>JALHEL010000565.1:822-2490 GCA_022837205.1 Leptolinea sp. | reverse complement strand
TACGGCGCCGATGGAAATATTAGTTATACGCATGAAATTACAAAAGACATGGGCTTCACGGTTCGTGGAAATTTCACCTATTCTAAAAATAACGTTAAGCATTGGGAAGAAGCGAATCCCAAATATCCGTATCAGGAAGCATCCGGTTATCCATACGGCACCATACGCGGATACCATGCCGTTGGGCTTTTCAAAGATTGGGACGATGTGCACAATAGTCCTGCCCAGTTCGGTAAAGTTATGCCCGGTGACATTAAATATCGTGATGTGAACGGCGACGGAGTTATCAACTCCGACGACAAAACGCCTCTGTCCTACAGTACGTATCCGCTGCTGATGTATGGTTTTGGCGGTGAATTCAGGTATAAAAACTTCACATTGGGGGTTCTTTTTAAAGGAACCGGCAAGACTGATTTTTTCCATGTCGGATACGATGGAAACGGCACCGGCTATATCCCGTTCTTTAATGGGGATAGAGGAAATGTGTTGACTATTGCGAATGATCCCAAAAACAGATGGATCCCTAAAGAATACGCCCTTGAAAAAGGCATCGATCCTAATTCAGCAGAAAATCCCAATGCCCGTCGGATTTCTGGAAAGGTGATGCACGTTATTTGCGATTACAGGAAGTAACGTTAAACTACAACCTTAAAAGCGAGTGGCTGCGAAAAATAAAAATATCTTCCATCGATTTTCAGCTGGTAGGCAATAATTTATTCCTTTGGGACAAGGTTAAGTTGTTCGATCCGGAACAAGCTCATAAAAACGGTGAGGTGTATCCAATACCAACCACTTATACCCTCCAAATGTATATTAACTTATAATAATGAAAAGAACAGATATGAAAATATTAAATAAATACTGCATCCGAAGAAAGGCCATTCCTTTTCTTTCGATATTAATGCTGCTATTCGTCTCTTCGTGCAAGGATTATCTGAATATCGACAATTATTTCAGTGATGAACTGAAATTGGATTCGGTGTTTGCACAAACCAGGTACATCACGGATTACATGTGGGGAACTGCCGGAATGTTTCCCGATGAAGGAAATATTTTGAACGGGAATCACACACCGGGTCCTTTGGCTACCGACGAAGCCTTTACCAGCTTCTTAACCAGGTACGATTACAATGGAATGCGATACGTATTGGGTGAAATAACTGCAGGAAGCATGTACGATTTAAATACTTGGGGAACCTATTATCGTATTATCCGCAAATGCAATACGATTTTCAATCGAATAGACGAGGCAAAGGATATGACCACCAAGGAGCGTTTTAACATTTTGGGAAACACCCGTTTTATGAGGGCATACGCCTATTATTCCATTCTGGTCGATTACGGTCCTCCTATCCTTTTGGGTGATGAGATAATGCCCAACAATGATCCGCTGAAAGGATATGACAGGCCCCGGAGTACATACGACGAAGCGGTGGAATATATTTGTAACGAGTTGGAAGAGGCTGCAAAAAATTTACCGTCTTCACTTTCCTTATCGGAATTTGGCCGCCCTACAAAAGGGGCAGCGTATGGATTGGTTGCCCGGTTAAGGCTTTTACATGCCAGTCCCTTATATAACGGAGGTGAAGCGGCCCACAAGACATTCGGTAATTGGAAACGCTCCACCGACAACGCCTATTACGTTTCGCAACAATACGATGAAAAACG
>JALHEL010000565.1:0-797 GCA_022837205.1 Leptolinea sp. | reverse complement strand
GGGCATTAGCTGCCGCAGCAGCCAAAAAAGTAATGGAACTGGATTTAAGCGGCGCTTCCAAGTATAAATTATTTACCGTTCAGGCCGACTCTGAAACTCCCGCGTTGCCCGAAGGAGTTACCTCGGATCCCGATTATTACAAAGAATGGCCCGAAGGCGCTGCAGGAATCGACCATTTTAAATCGTATTCCGATATGTTCACGGGAGAAGCGGTTATCCCCACGAACCCCGAATATGTATGGGCAAGGAAGAGTGGCGCGGTAAGAAATAATATTCAGATGTCGTTTCCCCAAAAATTAAATGGTTATAACGGGATGTGTATTGCACAAAAAATCATTGATGCTTATTCAATGGTTGATGGCCGGCCTATCAATAATTCCAGCACAGAATACCCGTATGACGAATCGGGATTTACAAACAGTGTCCAAACATTTTCCGGATACCGCCTTAATGCAGGGGTAAGCAACATGTATGCAAACAGGGAAATGAGGTTTTATGCATGCGTTGGCTTTAGTGAATGCTATTGGCCCATGTCATCATCCACCTCATCCGGGCAATACAATCAAACCATTGCCTATTATTTCGATGCTCCCAATGGAAAAGGGAGTGTGAGCAGTCCACTGGATTATCCCATTACCGGATATGTTATCAAAAAGTATATTCACCCCACCGACGCATGGTCGGGAGACAATAGCCGCCAAATGGAAAAGGCTTTTCCTATTATCCGGTATGCCGATATCCTTCTCTCTTATGCCGAAGCGCTGAATAACCTCACAACCACCCATACGGTTGAGATA
>JALHEL010000110.1 GCA_022837205.1 Leptolinea sp. | reverse complement strand
GACTTCGGACGGGTTTAGCTCTTCAACTATATCTGCCTTTTCTCGGCAGACTGATCGTTCTTTGATGGACATCATATAAAAACAGGAGAAAACTTTTCGGGTTTTCTCCTGTTTCTGTTTAAAGTGCCGAATGATTCATTTAAATCAAGTGCTTTCCTTTTCATAAGGAACGCCGCTGGCAGCCGGTCCGGTGCTGTGCCCGCCGACCAATCCGGCTAACACAATCATCGTGACAACGTACGGAAGCATATTAATGAATTGCCCCGGGATGGAAGATCCCAAGATCGAGACCGATGATGCCATGGCATCCGCAAATCCGAACAATATTCCGGCCATCATCGCATTAAAGGGATTCCAACCGCCGAAGATCATCGCAGCCAAGCCGATGTATCCTTTGCCCGCTGTCATGCCTTCGTCAAACCTGCCCACCGAACCCAATGAAAAGTAAGCGCCGGCAAATCCCGCCATTAAACCACCCAAAATAACAGCCGTATATTGTGTTTTATAGACATTTATGCCTAATGTGTCCGCAGCTTTCGGGTGTTCACCCACCGACCGCAGACGAAGTCCCCACCGGGTTCGAAAGAGAGCAAATTGCAGAATAATCATCAACAAAATCATCCCGTAAACAAAAAGGCTGTTATAAAAAACAATCGGACCGATAAAGGGAATATCGGCAAGCAACGGGATGGAGACACTCGGAAACCGCGGTGTTTTATTCAACGATTGAATGTTCTGAAGATACATAGATGAAATATAGCTGGTCATACCCATCGAAAAAATATTGATGACGGTACCGGAAATAATCTGATTCACTTTATATTTGATTGACATCCAGGCATGAACCAATGCCAGCAAGCCTCCGCCGATCATGGCCATCGCTAAAGCCAACCAGATATTTTTCGTAATCGATCCGACGATGGAACCGACCATTGCTCCCATCAACATCATTCCTTCGATCGCAATATTGACGATTCCCGACCGCTCACAGAGAATTCCCGAGAAAGATGCCAGTGTGATGGGCACGGCCATCGATAACGCTGAGGAAAATAAGCTGGCAAGATTTAGCCGTTTCCCGGCGGAAACGTATATCAGAAACGAAAACACGAAAGCCACACAGGCTAAGGCAAGAAACAGATTTCCCTGTTTCCCCAACCCGAAAAAGAATTGGTAAATGCCGATCCCGATCAGAATCATCGCCAATACGATTAAGACCGGCCTTGCCGGTATAATCCAGTTCCCCACTACACCTCGGGTGATTCCACCGGGTGTCATAATGAAAGTGGAAACGGTTCCGGAAGCGATTGCTTTATAAAAAAACAGGTAGATGACCAAGCCGAGAACCACGAAAATGATCCCGACGATTCGATCTCTGAGCTTTACCCTTCCTCCTTGAATGCGTTGTTGCTCACTCATTTGTCACCTCCCCAGCCGGAAACCGTAACCAATGCTTTGTTTTCCTCTTTCAGACCTTTCACCCGGAATACGGTGCGAATGATTGCGGGAGCCGCGATAAACATCAGGATAAAAGCTTGTATGATGGAAACGATATCCAATGGAATTCCGGTGTTGGACATCATGCTTCGGGATCCGGTCTTGAGTAATCCGAAGAGCAACGCCGACAGGATGCATCCCAATGGGTTGTTGTTGGCAAGCAGCGCTAACGCAATCGCATCAAACCCATACCCTGCCGAAACTCCCAGTCCCATCGAATAGGTCACACCCAACACTTGGGTACTGCCGCATAATCCCGCCAACGCTCCGGAAATGGTCATCCCGAGTACGGTCCACAGGCTGATATTTAAACCGGCATACTTCGCTGCATGCTTGTTTGCACCGGCCATTTGGAGATTGAATCCCCAGGTGGTTTTAAACAGGAAAAACCAAGCTGCGATCGCAATCAGAATAGCCAGAAAAAAGCCCCAATGCAATGTAATCGGCGGAGCAAATACCAACGGGATTCGGGCGGTCGGTTTGACGGAATTGGAAATCGGCATGCCGCCTCCGCCGGTCTTAGTCATCGGGCCGGTGAGCAAATACTCGACCAACCGCAGTGCGATATAGTTCATCATAATGGTGTTAATCACTTCATGCGCGCCGGTCTTTGCTTTCAGCCAACCGGGAATAAACCCCCAGATAGCTCCGCCGATTATTCCGGCGAGAATCGCCAGCGGCATATGAACAGCCTGCGGTAACCCGTCGAATGACAAACCGACAAATGTGGCTGCGACGGCACCGATATAAATTTGTCCTTCGCCGCCGATATTGAAAACCCCGGATCGAAAGCCGAGTGCCACCGCCATACCGCTGAGCAAATATGGAGTGGTCTCAACCAAACTTTGCGTAATGGGTTTAAAAGCACGGCTGATTTTCTCTCCTGTCCGCAATGCTTCGATAATTTTGGACGGACTGCCGAAGGCACCGGTGAACAGAGTTTTATAGGCATTGCCGACAATACTGCCCATTGTCCTGAACCCCTCTCCGATCCCGCTTCCGAAAGCAACATAAACGTCGGCAGAAGTTACAACGATAATTACGGCACCTAAAAACAAACCGGAAATAATCGCCAAAAGCGGAATTTGAATGGCATCCCAAAACTTCGCCCAGAATCCGGGACGGGGTGCCTTTTTCCGCGATAATTCTTCGAGGAAAATTTCTTCCGTACTCATTTTTTTAGCGTCTTGTTCGCGATTCAACCCTTTATTTTCTTTATCCATGGATCTGAATCCTCCTTCTAACGACCGGCTTGAACAGCAACATTTTCGGATTTTTCGCTCATGCTGTTTCCGGCGCCCGCCATATGTAATCCGACTTCGGATTTCGTTGTTTTTTCCGTCTCTGTCATCAAAGTGATATTGCCTTTGTACATCACAATAATCCGATCGGAAAGCTCCATGATTTCATCGAGTTCCGAAGAAATCAACAGAATTCCGCAACCTTCCTCTCTGCTTTTCAGCAACTGATCATGGATATATTCAATTGAACCGACATCCAATCCGCGCGTCGGCTGCGATGCAACGATCAATTTATTGTCGCGACTTAATTCTCTTGCAACAATTACCTTTTGCTGATTTCCTCCGGAAAGAGAAGCAACCGGCAGCAGCGGTTCCGGCGGACGAATATCAAAATTGGTGATCAATTTACGGGCGTGATCCCGGATCGCTTCCCGATTGAGAATATGATTTTGAGAGAACGGGGGTTGGTAATAAGTACAAAGCATCAGGTTATCTTCGACGGTAAAGTTCAAAATCAATCCGTCCCGTTGGCGATCTTCGGGAATATGCGCCCCTTTATTTTCGACGAATTCCCGCGGTTTTACCTTCGGTACTTCTTTGCCTAAAATACGGATCGTTCCGCTGATAGGTTCACGCATTCCAGTCAATGCTTCTTCCAACTCGGTCTGGCCGTTTCCCTGAACACCGGCGACACCTAATATTTCTCCGGCGTGTACAGAAAAAGAAACGCCGTGAACCGTGATTTTTCTCGTGCCGTCCGCTACAACCAAGTTATCGACTTTCAGAACCGTTTCACCTGCCTGTATTTTCTTCTTATCCGGAATCAAATCAACCGCGCGGCCGACCATCATCTCGGCTAATTTCTCCTGGCTGGCTTCATGAGGATGCGTCTCACCCACCACTTTTCCGCGTTGAATAACCATAATTCGATCCGAAAATTCGAGAACCTCACGCAGCTTATGAGTGATAAAAATTATCGACTTGCCTTGTTTCGTCAGAGACCGCATAATTTCAAATAACTCATCAGCTTCTTGGGGTGTAAGAACAGCGGTGGGTTCGTCAAAAATCAATATACGGGCATTTCGATATAGTAATTTGATAATCTCAACCCGTTGCTGAACCCCTACCGGCAAATCACCGACTTTGGCATTCGGATCGACTTTCAGTCCGTACAGTTCACCGATCGCTTTTATTTTTTTGGCTGCATCTTCAGGATTCAGAACCCCTCCGAAATTGACCGATTCCTCTCCCAACATCACATTTTCCGTGACCGTAAAAACAGGAATCAACATAAAATGTTGGTGGACCATTCCGATTCCCGCCCGAATCGCATCGATCGGTCCGCTTATTTCTATTTTTTCCCCATCGATAAAAATTTCCCCTTCATCCGGTTTGTATAAACCGTAAAGAATATTCATTAATGTAGTTTTTCCGGCGCCGTTTTCTCCCAACAATGCCAATATCTCGCCTTTTTCAAGCGTTAAATTAATATGGTCATTGGCAAGAACACCCGGAAATTGTTTGGTAATTCCCTTTAATTCAAGGATTGGGGGCATTTTTTCTCCTTTTTGGGATATGATTTCAAAAAGGCTGTTTTCAAAAACATCCTTCTTTGTAAAGATATTTTTCCAATATGACCGGTTAAAAACCGGATCCCTGAAAAATGATTGAAATTAATTAAAGCAGGTGGAGGAAAATTCCTCCACCTTGATACAACATTCTCTATCTGTTAATTTTACTGAGCATAAACCGGGTTCAACTCAATTTCGCCGGAGATAATCTTTGCGCGAATATCATCCAGTTCTTTCACCAGGTCAGCCGGTACCTTATCTTCAAAATCGTGGAACGGAGCAAGATCAACACCCTTATTTTCCAGCGTTCCGACAACTTTACCGCCTTTGAAGGTTCCGTCGATTACGGATTCGATTACCTGCATCGTAGTGGCATCCATCTTCTTCATAACCGAAGTCAGGATAATATCACCGTTATCCGGGTAAGTCAGATACCAATCGGAATCGACACCGATTACCATACCCATCTTCCGGTCTTCCATAGCAGCAATCGTTCCGCCGCCCACCGGTCCGGCAACCGGCATAATAATATCGGCGCCCTGATCCATCATGGTAATGGATACCTGTTTTCCTTTATCAAGATCGTCGAAAGAATCGACACAGGTTCCTTCAAGCGTTTCGGTATTCCAGCCCAAAACTTCGACCTTGGTACCGTGAATTTGATTGTAGTAATCGGCGCCGCGCGCAAAACCATCCATGAAAATGGTTACGGTCGGAATGCACATTCCGCCGAAAGTACCGATGATTCCGGTTTTCGTCATCCCGGCAGCGACATAACCGGCAAGAAAAGCGGCTTCATCCGTCTGGAAAACCTGATCAACAACATTGGGTTTTCCGACCGATGCATCGATAATACTGAATTTGAAATCCGGATTGTTATCGGCTGCCGTAGCAGTCGCATCCATCAACATGAAGCCGACGGTAACGATTAAATCGCATTCGTCTTCGATGAATTGATCGATATTGACGGCATAATCGGCATCGGATTGTGATTCCAGAACGACGGCTTCAATTCCGTACTTTTCCTTTGCTTGGAGAATACCGTTCCAAGCTGTTTCGTTAAAAGATTTATCATCTACACCGCCGGTATCAGTAACTTCACAAACTTTGATCACATCATCCGCCAGGGCAGGCAAGCAAAACACAAGGATTGCAATTAATGCCAAGATAATACTTATTTTTTTCATTTTTTTCTCCTTTTATTTTGGGTTGATATACTTACCTTCTTTTATTATAAAGGTTTCCCATTAAAATTTCCACCTTTTTTGTCTGACAAAAATAATATTAATTCCTGAAAAATACAATTATTTAAATTGAATCAGAATCTTTTTTTCCGAACACTCGGACGATTATAATAAGTTCTAAAGATTGAAATGATTTGAGAAAGGGCTGAAAGTGTGTATTTAAAAGGATCGAAATACAGCTATAACGGAAGAAAAAGGAGATCAAATCCATTCAGAGTATTTTTCCTTTTTGTTTTGGTAGCTGCTGGATTATATTTCAGTATTTATATTGCGCCCGAAACACAGCCGCTGTTTATTCCAACCAATACGCCGACTACTCCTCCCGAAGCTTTTATTTCCGAAGCGGAACAATTCGCGAAAGAAGGGCGAAATGCCCAAGCAATTGAACTCTATCAGAAAGCGATCAGTTCCGATCCGAAAAATCCTTCCGTTTATATCAGTCTCGCGAAACTCCAAATGTTCGAGACCCATTATGAAGATGCATTAAAAAATGCGGAAAATGCGATTCTGCTAAACGGGAATAATGCCGTTGCCCATGCGATTCGCGGTTGGGCGCTCGGCAAAATGGGGAATTATTTGGATGCTGAAACCGCGTTCAATCGAGCCGCCGAAATCGACCCCAATAACCCGTTGACTTTTGCATATCGAACGGAAATTCTCGTCGATCAGATCAATGCGGGACAGGATAGTTTGAATACACTCGAAAAAGCGACCGAATATTCACGA
>JALHEL010000109.1:6678-9354 GCA_022837205.1 Leptolinea sp. | reverse complement strand
TGCTCGTCGGGCTTCTGGATATATCTTTTGATCATAAAACAGGGGCTCCAAAATTTCAACTTCCCGACAATATGAAAAAACACCTGCTTCCCGAACTGCAAAGCAGCATAGAGGATCAGGCCTTAAAAAAAGCATACCATATAGAAAGCCTCTTTCTTGGTATGCTTACATTTTATGGAGTGCTCCCGCTTAAGAAAATTGAAGAGTTATTCAGCCATTTTTTGCCGGAAGCCCTGCCACTGACCAATCTGCTTGATTATTTTAAAAGCAATAGATTATGTAGAGAATACAACGCTGCATATTCCGACAAGCACCTCTTGTGTTTTTATTACAAAGGAATTCCGGATGCCAAACCTTTGATTGCTGAAATAGAAAAAAGGAAAGACCTGGAGTATGCCACATTCAAAGAAGATGAGCTTTTACAGGCATCCAAACGGGTATATTTTTACGAAAACACATATTCTCAACGACTGCTCAGGCAACTCAGTAAGTTCGACATCCCGGATATAGATTTTTTTATGCATGAAATTTGGGTTAACACACAGATAGAAACTTCTCTGCATTCTCTACTTGAGTTAATTTCTCAAAAAATCGTATTTGATAAAGTCCAGGATCTGCAGGAGATTTTGAAATACCTGATGGATTACCAGAATAATATCCCCAGATGGACTTTGAAAGGCAATGTGCCCGGGGATCTACACAAATCCAGTACGAAAGGTGGCAATCCTACAATCTTCCGTCAACCGGGCAGAAACGACCCCTGTCCCTGCGGAAGCGGGAAAAAATTCAAACAC
Source organism: Leptolinea sp. (assembly GCA_022837205.1). GTDB lineage: Bacteria > Chloroflexota > Anaerolineae > Anaerolineales > Anaerolineaceae > Flexilinea. The sequence continues at coordinate 8,560 of JALHEL010000109.1, read as the reverse complement.
TGCTGCGGAAATAATTGAGAGAACAGAGAATAGAGAACAACTGAGAGCCTGGTAGGGTGGTTATAGATTCTGGCCGGTTAGTAACTGAATCCGAATGCCCAAAGGGGGATGACATTCAGGTATCCAAATTCAATGTCATCTTTGACCACATAAGATTTCCCGTCTTTTTCGATTTGTTTTTGCTGCTTGTTTTTCCCTCCAATTTCAAACGTATGATCATCAATAACAAAATCAGCTTTTTTTGATGATATGACTTCGTTCCTAACACGCATTTGATTGAAGAAGAAGGTCTCCCGCATATTTCCTGCATTTGATTTTTCTCCGGCCAGGTTATATATGATGTTTGTATTGTCCAAATATACCTTATCCACTTTTCCCAATCCGCGGATCCCGCCAGTCTCATTACGTAACTGACCTATCAGTCCGGCCTTTTCCATATATGAAAAGTAATCATCCAGGGAATTTCTGCTTGCACCAATTATTCCTGATATTTTGGAAAAATTTGGTTTAAAGGGGACACTCTCTGCGATAATGGAAAGCAATTGTTTCAATTTGCGGCTTGTTCCAACGTTCAAGTTGGCATATTGAGGAATATCAGTTTCCAATGTTTGTACAATAATCTGGCCTAATCGTATGTTCATTTCATTCTCAAACCCGAAAGGATAGTAGCCACGTTTCAGATAGTCATCAAACAATGGTAAGGGGTGGATAATGTCCTTTAGCTTAACTTCGTTATTGACTATTTGTTTTAACGAATATACATCCGTCTCGTAGTTGTGAAATAGCTGTAAATATTCCCGGAAAGAAAGCCCGTGCAATTTGTAGACTATGGCACGGCGGCTTAGATCTGCAGAGCCTTTAAGAATGTCGAGTACAGAAGAGCCGGTGAACACAATTTTTAAAGATGGGAATGAATCGTAAATGTTTTTCAGTTCGCGGGACCAGTCGGGGTATTTATGTATCTCGTCAATAAACAGATATTCTCCCGCAGACCTGTAGAATTCATCGGCCAGGTCTACGAGTCTGTTTTCACCAAAATACATATCATCTGCCGAAACATATAGCGCTTTTTTATGATCCAGGTTTTCTTTGATGTATTGCAGAACCATTGTGGTTTTACCAACACCGCGGGCGCCGATTATTCCAATCATGCGGTTATCCCACATGATTTCTTTGTATAAATACCGTTTAAAACCTGTGGTCGTATGCTGCAACAGCGTTTCATAAGTCTGATAAAGTGTTCTCATAGCTCTGCTAAACTGATTTTTACAAATATAGTAAAATGCACAACAAAATCAACAAAATAATAAAAAATTGTTGAATGAGTTGTGCAAAAGCGGGGTGGGGGTTACTCTGCCTCTTCCTTCAGATCCTCCATGAAAGCTCCCATCATTACGAGTTTGTCTTCATCTGGTTCTGCCATCCTGAATCTTACCGCATGTTCCGAGATGACACCAAATTTCTGTTTCAGGCTCGATTTCCGGGATGAAACCTTATGGCTGAGGCCAAGGGCCTCGGCATCGGCAAAACTGTCCAGATCGGCTCCCAGGTAGATGAACTGCCAGTTTTTGGTTTGCTCAAGTTCCCGGATCATCTCTTTTACTCTCCCGGAATCAAATTCGGTTGACGCATTTTCCTGCCCATCGGTAATGACAACCATCATCACCATGGATGCCCGATGCGCCGGATTGGTATAATGCGTCCGGTTTTGAATATCCCGGATGGCGTTGCCGATGGTGTCATACAGCGCCGTGAGGCCGCCGGGGGTATAGTCTTCGCTTGTCAACGGCCGGATCTCATCTATCGGGAGATCGCTCACGACCCGGCTCCAATTGCTGTTGAATTTGTACAACGAGACGGTGGCCTTGCCGTGTTCTTCCTT
>JALHEL010000109.1:0-6662 GCA_022837205.1 Leptolinea sp. | reverse complement strand
TAAAATGGTTGAAACCGCCAATAACGTCCTTTTCCGTGCCTTGCATGGATCCGCTCTCGTCAATGATAAAAATGATTTTCAGATAATTCTCGTTCATAGTTGTAACCCTTTAAATTGTTTGTTGCGCAAAATTAAGGTTACAGTGAACGTAGAAAGGAGATTCACAAGCCTTGCGACCAGATCACAACCCGGGATCACAACCCAGCTCAAGGTTCCTGTATCACCAGCTCTCTGTTCAGAAGAATCCTTTTCGGTTCACCACGATAGCCGGTTACATAATAGTTCTTTGCAAGATCGTCGGCAATCACTCTCAGGAACGCCGCCCTTATCTGGGAACATTTTTCATTCACCGAGTTGTCCCAGGGATCGGTCATCCTAATAATGCTTTCCCCGGCTTTATCGGGATTCTCCCGCCGGGTTATCTGTTTGTAAATGTTCATCAGCTCCATCCGGTAATCGGGCAGCTCTTTGAACAGGATCCCTTTGGGGTGATTCAAAAACAGCAGGTACAACGCCTTTAGCAGCGGACTCATGGTGACTTCTTTCATGCCATAGTCCATCAGGTAAATCCGGTAATCACCTGTTATTTTCAGCCGGCTGATTATCCTGTTCTTCTTCTCGATTTCTTCCAGATATTCAATCAGTTTGCGCAAATACCCGGCCTCTTCAATTTCTTCAATGCTTTTCCTGAGATCTTTCGGTAACCTGAACGCCTCTTTCTCAAAATTTGCATCGGCTTTATTATCGTTTTCCTCTCCATAAACAGAGATCGGTTCGTCAACTGCCTCAAGGTTAAAGACGCTTTGCTCAATCCGATACCTTGGTTCATTTTTCAATGAAATAACTTTTGCCAGAATTTCATCTATCTGCTTTGGCGATTGAAGCTCAAAAGCATGGACCTCATTCAAATCCTCCGATGCATATACCAAAACAGGATTTTGGGCCGAGACGGCAAAGTGCTTTTTCAAAAACTCATCCCCGAGGTAGGGATGGTGGTAGTCCATAAGCCGAGGCAAATGTTCGTCACTCAGCAAATCGGACAGATTCACAACAGGAATCCCGGCTTTCTGAAAGCGAGCCGAGATAAATTGGTACTCCGTGGCAACTGCCTTCTCGTGCGGGCTTTCGTTGCCGGGCGAAATGTAAATGATGGCTTCAGACAGGTTCTGGTGCATTGCAATAAAATTGGATAAATAAAGATAGAGCTTTTCCCTCAATGTAAATCAAAATTCCTGTTGATTTCTCACATGGAAAAAGCCAGCCCAGTAGCTAATATTTACTGATTGCAAATCAAAACGCTATTCCAGAAAGCTGTCTGCCCCTTGATTATGCTGTGTACAAATGATCTGTGTGAAGGATGAGAGGCCGAGGTGAATGAGTTGTGCAAATACTACGTTCTTGTAAAAACGGCTTGCTTTATGTGGTTTTTTTGTATTTCATCAGTTCTGCCAGTGTGATGATAAGGGGGTTATCTTCATTATAGAATTTGAACTTGGTGATATCCACATTGATATCTTTTAATTCGGGTTCGAAGACTTCCTGGAGATGGAATACCAGATAGTTGCCGTAAAGTATAGTTGCGGGATAGTTCAATTTCAGGAGATCCTGACGAGAATAGGATTGGGCGTTGTTAGGTTTGATCTTCCAAAGACTGAGAGGGGTGTTCTTTTCCATCGAAAATAACAGAAGATACCTTGCACTTATCATTTCTCTGGTGATGGATGTCGTGTTATCCATTGAGCCTAATCCAATGCTGTAGATCATGTTATTAATAATCCATTGGTGATGCTCTAAAGACTTACAATAGCCAATCAGAACATACGTCTCATCTGGAATCAGGTCTCTGTTGGTGTTATAGGGCTCTGGGAGAGGTTCTTTTACTATGTTTTCTATACCAGGAGGAGTATGGTAGATGTCATAGGTCCGGAAGGCAATTTTTTCCCGCTGAGAAACTCTGTTAAGTAAATGCTCAACAATCTCCAGTATAAAGGTTTTTAATTCGCCTATGCCTGTATCATTTTTTGATGGACGAAGCGGAAAAGCTCCCAGGCCGGGAATTATCTCATGAAATCCCTTTTGTTTTAAGGTTTCGCGTCCGGGATACAAAACGTAAGCACCACTGGTTCTTCTTATGGCATCTTTGTATGCATGCATTTTAAGTACATCGGCATTTTTGTAGATACCTTTCCGATTATCTGTTTTCTCGTGATCGAGCTCTTCTTCGTTCATGTAGGCCTGAAAATTCAGGAGATTATCAACCTTGTATTTGGCATCGAAGTGCACGTGAACAATCAGCTCCTGTTTCTCAGCTTCTTCTTCGTCTATCCCAACGGGCCAGAACGATAGGGTGTAATCAGGTCTTAAAGTGACGGTCCAGCTTCCGGCGTGCGGATATTCCTGTTTGCCACTGAATGAACGGTTGTAGCTGAAACGAATGTTTAATTTTCTGGGCCCTTTGTCATAGATACCACTTAAGGCAATGAACTTCCCTTGTTTAATCTGAAGATTCAAACCGTCCTCGGATTCCTGAATCAATTCCGAAAGGCCTTTGGGCTCAATCTGAAAGATCTCCTGCAATAAATCCAACAGCATAAAAAAGAGCCAGTATTCATATAATACAGCCACATCTTTTTTACCTCCTTCATACACATCATCGCCTCCTTTCCAGATGAGTCTGGCTGCCAGATCCAGCATCAACCATACCCGCAATACCTCGCGGTAACCTTCTTTTCGCTGAAGTACGGGACTGTTCAGTTTTAACATGGCCGGGCGGGAAATGTTCTTGAAAATGCTATGATGTAATTGAATCTCCAGTTTGAGTATGAGCGCCTCGGATTCATGCAGCAGCTTAGTGTGATGTCCAATCACTGCTGCCCGGTGGATATCGGTACAAAGTTTAAGAAAAGACTCCAGAGCATGCTTGATAAAGCGGTTTTCCGGTGTGTCTACGGAATCTATCTTTCGTGCTACGGAAATCCTTTCAGGAAGAGACTCAACGCCATATTGGTGCAGGAAATGATCGTCGGGCAATTTGGTCCTCTTTCCCCCTTTAAGTATCTGTTTGATGTTGGCGTTTGAAAACCTTCCCGCGCTCCGGACATCCCTTTCTTCGGTGGTTTCTGCCCATCGGGTCACAGGCATTGAAACAATGCGGTGCACCGCCTCGGCAAATTCATCGGTCCCAATGACGGATTGAATAAAGGCAAAACGCTGATAAAGCGTCTGACTATCTTTGGAAAAATCAACCTCAAAATGATGCACTACAGGGGAATCAGCCTGCAACAACAATTCGGTGCATTTTTCGGTTATGAGTGCCAACATCTCGCGATAGTCATTCCGATACCCCGCTTTTCTCGATTGCACCTCCAACATGAAAACCCCTTTGGGCTTATCGGTGTCTTTCTCATGAATGGCAATTTCCAGGGTCCCAACGTAGATGTTTGGGGCGATGGTCCCGGAGTGAGGGATTCGTTTATGCGGCTTGACTATGTTGTCAATAGGATCCTTAAGAACGTATTTATCGCTGCTTAATTTGTAATCGTATAAGCAGCCTTCAACCAGTTGAAACCGGGCTTCAAGATTGGCATCCGGGTCTTCTACCGCATCGTAAAGCGTTCCCGGTGCACGTGCATCAATCCAGAGACACAAGCCTTCCTCAATGGAATCGAGACGGATTTCAACGGCCGATAACTTCTCCATAATTAAGCCTCGGCAAAACTGGCAAATCCGTTTTCAACAGCACCTCTATACATGCGGGTGATTTTTTCCAATGATAGGGGATAAAGGACTTCATGAGCCCCAAAATCAAAATCTGCTTTTTCGAACACGTCCTTGACAATGTTCCCGTTTTCTTCCAGACAAAAGCCACCAAGGGTTTCCAGAATGGGACAGATTTTTCTTCTGGAGCCATGTAATTTGGGTAGGAGTTTTTGCATGATGGCTATATCCATCTTTTCATTCGTTGTAAGGCTGTTGTCCAATACACTTAAATGATGAATTAGCCTGAGGATTTCTACAGCGCTGCGGTAACCAAACTCGGCCCCGGTTTTCTTCAATTCGTCAAAGAATTGGATGAGAGTCTCTTTAATCAAATCTATGTCTGCAGGATAGGATGACTTATTGGCCGCCATTTTCAGGAAACTGTAAGCCGAGGCTGCGCCTTTTCCGTTAAGTGCCTCTATGTCAATTTCACTTGCGCTGTTCAGGAACGCCTGCATTTCTTGGCTAGTTACCCTGAACTCTATGGTGTTGGCCCTGTCGAGGACCTTTGGGCTGAACATGTTGGTGGTTTCATCAATGTTTACTGTGCCGATGATAAAGAGATTTTCCGGAATGCCGAGGCTGGCAGGCACTCCGTTATTGACGGAGCCTTTGGGATAAAGCGGTATCTCTTTCTTTGATTCCATCACACTCAGAAAGTCGGCAAAATAACGTTCCACAATGCTTAGATTCATTTCGTCCAGAATAAGGAAATGCGGTAATGATGGATAATCTTTAGCATGAATAATCAGGTCCAGCACACCACTTTCGGGCTTGATGTATTCCTCGGGATTTAGTGCATTGGGATATCCCAGCAGCGGCTCACGATTGGTCCAGTCGGCCCCCACGGGAATCAATTTATACTGACTCTCATCTTCACAGATCCACTGGGCAAACGCCTGTGCTAATTTGGTCTTGCCCGAACCAGAAAGACCAGTTAACAGAACAAATGGTTTGGTGAGTAGGGAAGCGATGAAACGTGTAATTAATTTTTTTAAGTATTGCAGTCCGGCATTTGACAAATCATCATGGAAAGAACTGAGAGAAGATATATTTTGAATTTCATGACTAAACTCAATCATATTATTAGAATTAACGTGTGGTAAATCTTTGTTGAATTTGGTTTTATAAATGGATGAAATCAAAGTTACAAGTTTAGGGGGGCAGGGGGTCAGATAAGCTCCTTGTCTTAGGCTAAGTGTTCTGGTATAAAATACCTCTGAAACTTGTGCTACTTCGGTAAGAATTGATTTATTGCTATAATTTAGCAATTCATCTCTATTGATTTTTGGATTTAATTCTGAGTAGTCTCTAAGTGCTATTAAGTATGCAGCTCTATCCCAAGGTGTTCCTGAAAGTCCACTTGTCTTAATTGCTTTTTCTTTAACAACAGAAACTCCAGCAATTTCTTTATTATCAATAAAATGGAACACAATATCACCAACATCTACTTTTCGCATATTTTTATAGATATCTCCACCTCGTTTGTCTTTTTGTGGAGACCATAGCGCTTTACCAAGAGCACGTTCACCTTGAATTCTATCTGTACGTCCGTCGACTAGAGTTTTTTCAATCCAATAATTCATGATATTTATAGATTAAAATTCATATTTTATCTTTTTCCATTTTTTCACTGTTGGTTTTCTTGTGTACCAAATTTACAAGTGAATTGGGATATTTTTGGTTCTTTCATTTTCGGTGGATTCAGGCGAGGTTCTTTTTGTGGTTTATCAGGGTGACGAAGTCGGGGAGCGAAGTGGTGTCCTTGATGTCAAGGGTCAGGGGGATGAGTTTCCCAATGGGTTTTGCCTCGGCAAAAAGGGTTTTAATAACGGGGTCAAGGGGTAATTTAAGCACCCCGGGCTGGGTCTTGTCGGTGAAATAAAAGCCGGCCTTGACCAGGTTTTCCCAGAGGGAGATCCAGGCGACTGTTTTTTTTCTGTACGTGGCTTTCCCCAGCCAGGCATTTCCGTCTTTATAGTACCGCCATTCAAAGTCAATGCCTGCGGCAGTTAAGGATTGGAGTATCTTTTCCATGACCTGGCAAAGGTTTTGGTCCAGGATGCTTCTGAACAGGGCTTCACCGGGTTTTTGTTCCGGGTCCCTGAGGAGTTGTTTGGGGATTTCTGCTTGCATAGGGTGGGGTGTTTATTCTGTTATTTGGGCTGATCGGCAAGTCCTGTGTTAGTCTGAGCTTTTACTCAATTTAAGGAAATCACCATCGATGATCAATAATTTCACACCGTCCACTGTGGTGGAACGGTGGGAACTCAGCTCGTCAGAGACCACGTAGGTCATTCCTTTTGTCAGGATGAATTGCTGACCGTTGCTGAGTTCACTTACAAAATCGCCCTCCAGGCAATGGACAATGTGTCCTTTCGTGCACCAGTGTCCTTCAAATTGCACGGTCTGCCAATAAGCCATGCCGGTTTCACCTTTATGTTCCGTCTTGGGAATGGTTGACCAGTCGATGGTCTGGAATGGGATGTTAATATTCATGGTCGCTGTTATTTTTTTTTGTAAGTTATATTTTTTGATCCTTTAAGATCCAATCTATTGCATTTTTCCTCAAAGATGTGATATTTATGAAGTATGAGGAATTCCCATCTATGTTCTTGTTCTTGAATGGTGTTCCCTTACAAATGTTGAAATAGGCCACCATTTTGTCGGATTTCTTCAAGCCTGGTTTTTGCAGTTGGATCCAGTGAAAAATGCTTTTCTAGTGTCTCACAGGCATAATCACTACAGAACGCGCAACTGTCAATATTTTTTTTGCTTGCACATTTTCGAATTTCACAATGCAAGCATCCTGAAAAAAGTCGCCCGGTACCAGCCCGGCATCCGTCACAATCGGATATTACTTTCATTTTTCAAATTCGATCAATTCAACCGGGGCTCCGTTA